>NZ_SRLW01000048.1:0-42914 GCF_006518215.1 Myxococcus sp. AB025B | reverse complement strand
ACTTCGTTCATCCCCGCCTGGGGGCGGGGTTGAACGAAGTTGGCCGGCCCGCTCCCGCTGTGCTAGCTAGCGCCCAGCCACTCGACGCTCCGATGGCGGCGCGGCATCTCGTCGCGACCGTAGGGTGTCCTCGGGTGGCATTTCTTCGGCTGGCGCCTCCCGAGCATCGACCCCGTTGTTGCTGGAGGCCTACATGTCGACGTCCGAACTGCCCGTCCTCGAGTTCATCCTCGCGAACTACAAGAACTTCAACGCGCGGGCGACGCGCGACTCGCTCTTGTCCTACTGGGACCACGTCTCCACGGGGGGGCGGATGTTCTGGAGCGTCGCGGGCGCGATGTCGTCGGCGCAGCTGGGCATCACCCTGGCGCCGGCCATCCGCTCGGGCCTGATTCACGGCCTGTCCGTCACGGGCGCCAACCTGGAGGAGTCGCTGTTCCGGCTCGTCGCGCACGCCGCGTACAAGGACTTCCCGGAGTACCGCTACTTCACCAAGCAGGACGACACGAAGATCCTCGAGCAGCGGATGCGCCGGGTGACGGACACGAGCATCCCGGAGGACGAGGCGTTCCGCGCGGTGGAGAAGTTCATCGTCCCGATGTGGAAGACGGCGACGGAGAAGGGCCAGCGCCGCTTCTGGCACGAGTACTTCTACGAGGTCATCCAGATGCTGGACCCCTCGGCGTACGAGGGAGATCCGGAGGCCTGCTGGCTGCTTGAGGCGGCGCGGCGCAAGCTGCCCATCGTCGTCCCGGGCTACGAGGACTCGACGTTCGGCAACATCTTCGCGTCCTACGTGAAGTCGGGCGAGTGCAGCGCGAGCATCGTCAAGTCCGGCATCGAGTACATGGCGGACTTCTATGACCGCTACGAGGAGCTGTCCGCGGGCCAGGGCGTGGGCTTCTTCCAGATTGGCGGCGGCATCGCCGGGGACTTCCCCATCTGCGTCGTCCCGTCCATCAAGTACGACCTGCAGAAGCCCGTGAAGCCGTGGGCGTACTTCTGCCAGATCAGCGACTCGACGACGTCCTACGGCTCGTACTCGGGCGCCACGCCCAACGAGAAGATTACCTGGGACAAGCTGACGGAGACGACGCCGATGTTCGTCATCGAGTCGGACGCCACCATCGTCGTCCCGCTGATGCTCCGCGCGCTGCTCGAGTGCCAGGGCAACCCCAAGGCGGCGGGTGCCCTCATCGCGAAGCACCGCGGCTGAGACGCTCGCGGGGATGTGACGGCTTGCCGGGGCGGCCCGTATCACCGCCCCGCGCCGGATTCGCCGTGACGTGGCCGCCTCGTGGAATGCTCCCGCGAGGCCTGGTCGCTCCGGCGCCGAGGTGACGCTCCTCGAAGGTCGACGTGCTCGGGTGCCCGCGCCTTCCCGCGAGCCGTGCTGGCGCGCCTGGAGGCCCGATGAGGCCCGGCGTCGACCGGTGGGCACTGGCCCTGGCGGGCGAGCCCCGGGCGCGGGTGCGGGGCGCGGGTGAAACACAGGCGGGGTGCGTGATGCGGGGTGTGTCGGCGCCCGCATTGTCTGTGATTGTTGCCCTGGAGTACGTCTGTGTTTCGGGTTGACGTCAGGGACGGGCGTGGTGATGTATGAGCCGCCCGGTCGTGAATCGTGCCGTGCTCATCCAGGGAGACATCGGGTTTCCGACCGGGCGTGATTCATCACCTGCCCGAGTGGCTCGCTCCGCGCTGTCGTCAGGCGTGGACAGGAAGGGAAGCGTGCAATGAAGCCTCTGCTTGAACTCATTGGAGAGACCGCGCCGTACGCCAGGGCGTTCGACGTGACGGTCAAGGATGATGTCGTGCTCGGCTGGTTCAAGCCCGAGCAGCGGCGTCACTCCGAGACGACGTTGTTGAGCCTCTCCGAGATGCTGCGCTCCATGGCCCTCCACGGCGCCCTGATTGGCGCCGCGGCGAACCCGGTGAAGGCCCGTCACTACTACCTGGGCAGCCGCGCCGAACTCCGGGTGTTCCCGGTGGAGGCCACCGAATCGGAGGTCTTCCAGTGCGTGGGACGCCTGGAGGGCATCGACCGCTCGAACCTGTTCCCCCTCTATCGGGTCAGCGGGACCTGTCTGACAGACAGGGGCGAGCGCTACGCGGAGCTGGACGGAGCCCTGCTGGTCCTGACGGAGGAGGAGTTCGTGGGGCTCAAGGGCGCTGATGCGTCGGCGCGGCCCTCGTGGTCCCCCGGGCAGCCGAGCCCGTATGCGGACCCCATCCGGCCCATGACGCTGGAGTGGATGGAGCCCGGGAGGATGCTCCGGGCGTCACTGCCGGGGTTGCCTCGCGAGGACTTCGCGGGCCACTTCGACCTCCGTCCGCTCTGTCCCCTGACCCTGACCCTGGCGAATGCGTGCTCGCTGGTGGCGCACTTCCCCGGGCACGGGAGGTTCTGGGTCAGCCGCTGTGCCATCTCCTGCAAGGACGTGGTGGACCCTGGCCAGGCGCAGCGGCTCACGTGTGTCTCCGACGGGGCGGGGCGGTTCGTCATCACCGTGGAGAGCGACGCGGGCCAGCGGCTGGGCCGTTTCAAGCTCGAGGTCGTGTCCGCCTGAGACCCGCGACGTGATTCCCGACGTTCCACATGGAGGTGACGTGATGCTCAAGGATGAACTGGTGGGGACCTGGAAGCTCGTGTCCATGGAGTACGTGCAGCCGGAGGGCCGGCGCAGCCACCCCTTCGGAATCCACCTGCTGGGCTGCCTGATGTACGACGCGCACGGGAACATGTCCGTCCAGCTCATGCGCGGAGACAGGGCCTTCTTCGAGTCCCCGGACCCGCTGGCCAGCAAGCCCCAGGAGGCGAAGGCGGCGATGGACGGGGCCGCCTTCTACTTCGGCACCTACTGCGTCGACGAGGACGCGCGCGTCGTGTCCCACGCCATCGAGGGGAGCCTCTTCCCGAACTGGCTGGGGGTGGTGCAACGGCGGCATGTCCTCGTGGAGGGCGAGAAGCTCTCGCTCCGGACCGACCCCATGCCCTTCGCGGGGGGCAGCGGGGTGATGGTGCTGACCTGGCGCAGGCTGAGCGGCCGGGCGGGCACGCCGAGCCACTGAGGCCCGCTCCGACGCTCGAACCTGGAGCACGTCCACCGCCCCGGGATGGACTACGCTGGGCGGCCTTCGTCGGAAAGGTCGGTGCGTGTCCCATGGGTGGTGGTCGTGTGCTCTCGCCAGTGCTCCTCGTCGGTGCCGGATTGGGGGAGGCCACGTGCGGCATCCTCTACCTGGCGAGCTACCTGCGACGCGGCGGCATCGAGGCCTTCGTGCGGCTGTACGACGGCGATGAGACGGAGGCCGAGGTCATCCGCTCGTTCGAGGCCCTGGTGCGACGCGTGCGCCCCAAGCTGGTGGGCATCAGCCTCAAGTGGTTCCACCACGTGGACCGCGCGCTGCTCATCGCGCGGACGCTGCGGAAGATCGACCCGTCCATCCGCGTCGTCGTGGGCGGCAACTCCGCCTCCTTCTGGTGGCGGGAGCTGCACGCGTTCGACTGCATCGACCACGTGGTGCTGGGGGACGGTGAGCGGCCGCTGCTGGCCCTGTGCCAGGGGGAGGACTCGCCGCCCAACTGCGTGAGGCGGGACCCGGACGGCCGGGCGCGCCGGCTGCCGCTCGAGTACGTGCAGGGCGCCACCAACACCGAGGACGTCTTCTACTCGCACTTCGACGAGATGTTCCTGAGTCAGCTCGACCTGAGCTCCTTCTCCGGCTGGGTGGCGCCGGGCAAGGGCTGCGGCGAGAACTGCCTGTACTGCGGCGGCGCGCGCGGGAACCAGAAGGCCGCCTTCGGTCGGGCGAAGCCCTTCCTGCGCTCCGAGGAGAGCGTGCGGAGGGACCATCAGGAGATCGCCGGCAAGACGTGGCAGATGCGCTACGACTTCGCGGGGAGCTCGGCGGAGTTCCTGGGCAGCACCTGGGCGGGCGTGGACCTGTCGCGCCACTGCTGCACGTACTTCCTGTGGGGCGTGCCGCGCCTGGAGCTCGTCGAGGCGCTGTCGAACACCTTCGAGCGCGTCTACATGGTGGTGGACATCGGCTGCTTCTCCGAGAAGCAGCGCCTGGAGCAGATGGGTCGCGGGCTGCTCAAGCCGTGCGCGAAGGACCGGGAGCTGCTCGAGCTCATCGAGGGGTGCCGCCGCTACAAGAACCTGGGCGTCGAAATCTCCGGCATCGGCGGGCTGCCGTTCGCCAGCGAGGCCACGCTCGTCGAGGAGCTCGCGCTGGTCCAACGCATCATCGACCAGGACTGCGTGGTGGGCTACCAGCGGCTGGAGTCACAGCCCGGCGCGCTCGTCACCGAGCACCCCGCGCGGTTCGACATGGTGAGCGAGGCGCGCACGTTCAACGAGTTCCTCGACTTCTTCGAGCGCCGCGAGCCGGGGGACGTGTCCGTCCCGATGATTCGCTTCCGCGACGCGAAGCTGGAGGCGGCGGTGCAGCGCACCTCCGAGCAGGTGGATGCGCTGGCGTGGAAGCACCGGGACGCCCAACGCAACCTCGACGTCAACGGGCGCACGCGGCTGGTCAACACCGCGTCCACACCCCGGCGCTTCTCGCTGGGGGACTGGCTGGGCAGCCACCGGGCTCCGGTGAAGGTCGCGCGGGAGGAGGTGACCGTCCTGCGCTCCGTCGACGGCATCACCTTGAGCTGCGCGCCCACCGTCAACCCGCGCAGGTTCTCCGACCCCACGCTGGTCCAGGGGGACGACGGGGCCATCCTGCTGGCGGCCCTCGCCGCGTTCGAGCGCCCCACCACGGTGTCCAGCGCGGTGTCCCATCTGGGCAGCAAGGCCCGGCTGGACCCCCACTCCGCGCGGGAGGTCATCGACCACCTGGTGGAGGGGCGCTTCCTCCAGCCGGGCTGAGCCTCACAGCTCGGTGGAGCTCTCCGCCTCGTCCGCGCTCCTCGCCGCGTTGCCCGGGGTGACGGGCGAGAGCAGGAGCCGGCCGAGCACCAGCGCGAGCACCGCCGCGCAGGCGCTCGCGGCCAGCACGCCCAGCTTCGCGCCCGCGAGCAGGCCTGGGTCCGTGAAGGCGAGCTGCGCGATGAACAGCGCCATGGTGAAGCCCACGCCGGCGACCAGGCCGAGCACCACGAGGTGGCGCACGGTGAGTCCCGCCGGCAGCGTGCCGATGCGCAGCCGCAGCGTCGCGCCGATGGCGAGCAGCACCCCCACGGGCTTGCCGACGACGAGGCCCACGGCCACGGCCGTCGCCACGCTCCAGGCGGAGGCGCCGAGCGTCCCGCCCGAGAGCTGGACGCCCGCGTTGGCGAGCGCGAACACCGGCATGATGCCGTAGGCCACCCAGGGGTGGAGGGACTCGATGAGGCTCTCGGCGGGGGACAGGGCCTCGCGCCGCGCGACGTCCACGTGCCGGAGCACCCGCGAGAGGTCCTCGGGCGAGTGCGCGTCCGTGGCCTGTTGCCCGAGCGTCTCGAGCTTCTGGCGCACGTCGACGAGGAGCCCCTGGGGGCCGAGCCACGCGCGCACGGGCGTCATGAGTCCCACGATGACGCCGGCGATGGTCGGGTGGATGCCCGCGGCGTAGATGCCCGCCCACGCGACGAGCGCGGGGACGACGTAGGCCCACTTCGAGCGCACGCCCACCCGCTGCATCGCGAGCACGCCGACGAAGCCGAGCGCGGCCGTCTGCAGCCCGACGAGCGAGACACCCGAGGAGTAGAAGAGCGCGATGACGACGATGGCGCCCAGGTCGTCGATGACGGCCAGGGCCAGCAGCAGCACGCGCAGGGCGGGCGGCACGCGCTGGCCGAGCAGCGTCAGGATGCCGAGCGCGAAGGCGATGTCGGTCGCCATCGGGACGCCCCAGCCGCTCTTCGTCTCGGGAGCCCCCGCGAAGGCGAGGTAGAGCAGCGCCGGCGCGAGCATCCCGCCGAGCGCCGCCGCGATGGGGAGCGCCGCCCGACGCCACTCCGACAGCTCGCCGTGGTGGACCTCGCGGCGGATCTCCATGCCGACGACGAAGAAGAAGATGACCATCAACCCGTCGTTGACGACCCACTCCAGCGAGCGCTCGAAGCTGAACGCGCCGAGCCGGAAGCCGACGGGCGTGTGCCAGAGGCGCGTGTAGCTCTCCGCCCACGGGGAGTTGGCCCAGGCGAGCGCGACGGCCGCGGCCACCAGCAGGAGGATTCCGCTCGCGGCCTGGATGTGCAGGAAGCGCTCGAGGGGGCGGCTCGCCAGGCGCACGATGCGCAGCAGGGGCTCCCAGGCCTCCGGCGGAGATGTGGGACGGGAAGGAACGGGGGGCGACATGGCGCATCCTCGCCGGCGGTTCAACCGGCTCGGATGGCGGCCCGACCATCCACTGTCCTGCAGCGGTGTGCTGCACCCTTGCGTTGTGTGAGGCCCGGGCACCTTCTCACAGGCGGCTTCGTGGGTCGACGAATACCGGCGCGTGGGGGGCTCACGTGTTGCCTCGCAAGGGGATGCCCGAGGCGCGGAAGAAGACGGCCGTCAGGGCCGCTGGGAGCGCGGCGAGCAGGGGGGAGAGCAGGCCGTCGGGCCCGCCATTCATCCTGGCGGGTATCTCCAGGGTGACGAGCAGCACGCCCGCGGCGGCGAGCAGCAGCAGCGCCCGGAGGTCCGATGGGCGCGCTTCTGGGGCGATGACCAGCTTGAGGGCCCGCCAGGCTGTCAGGCCCCCGGTGAGTGCGGCCACGAACTGGTAGAAGGGAGGGATGGGGGAGCCGTGGAAGGCGAGGCTCATCATGGTGTGTCCGACCAGGCTCACGACCACGGTGCCCAGGCCCCCCAGTGTGGTGAGCGCGGCCGAGATGACGAGGACCCATCGCGGCGGTGCGAGGGTGGGGGTGCGCCCGAAGGTGAGGTCCTCGGGTGTCAGGCGCCGTGCCTCGGGGCCATCGAGCTTGAGCAGCGCCTTCACCGCGAGCGTCCGGCAGGAGCGTCCCTTCCGGTCGCGCACGGTCGTCAGGGTGCCGGAGCTCAGCAGTTCCCACAGGACAGCGCCCAGCTCGGGCGGCCCGCCTCGCTGGGCCACGTCGCGCAGGCGGGCGCTCAGGGTCTCCACGTCGAGCGTGGTCTCGCCCTGCTGGGCGAGCACGGCCTGCTCGGCGAGGCCGCGCAGCGTCGCCACTTCCATCGCGGTGAGGTCGGACTGCGAGGGCTCGAGCACGGCGCGCAGTCTATGCCAGACGTGTGTGTTTGAGGCACGGGCCCGCGTGTGAGTGTTCAACGAGGGGCCGAGGACCTCGCGAGCGCTGGTGTGCGTGGCTTCCGCGAGGACGCGCCGTGGGCGTTGGCGCGAGGCGCCTGGGCCCGTGAGGGGCTTCGGCGTGAGTGAGGCTCCTGCGAGGCCTCATCGTGGGCGCGGAGTCGGCGCGAGGAGCCGGGCCGCATGTGCGACTCTCGCGTGCACAGCTTCAGCCGACCTCCAACGCGGCATCTCAGGAACCAGGCGCGAGCAGGGTGATGTGCAACCTGCGCAGGTGCGCCTGCTCGCTGATGACGTTGAACGCGGCGACGCGGTCTCCCGCGATGTCGACTTCGAGGACCAGCCGCAGCCGTCCCCGTGGAGCGACGACGATGCCGGGCTTGCCATCGATGAGCGCGACCCGGGCGAAGCGCGCCCGACCCGTGTTGGTGAGGGTCTCCTCGGCCACGCGGCGGGCACCGCGCACCTCGGTCGGTGTCGCGGGCCGTAGCGCTCCCGCATCCGCGCGACGGACGACGTCGGGTGCCAGCACCGCGAGGAGCGCGTCCAGGTCACCGGCGCGCGAGGCGGCGAGGAACGCCTCGATGACCTGACGGTGATGGTCGAGCTCCGCTGGGGAGCCCAGGGCCCTGCCTCGCACGCGGTGCCGGGCACGGCTCGCCAGCTTCTTCGCGGCGACGGGCGAGCGCTCCACGATGGTGGCGATGTCCTCGAAGGGCAGGCCGAACAGGTCATGCAGCACGAAGGCGATGCGCTCGGCGGGGCCCAGCGTCTCGAGCACCACCAGGAGCGCGAGCCCCACGGACTCGGCTCGCACCGCCTCGTCCTCCAGGCTCGGCGTCTCGCCCTGGGCGAAGGACTCCTCGAGCAGCTCCGTGTCCGCTGGCGTCTCGCCTCGGTGCTGGCGCGCGCGCAGCATCTCCAGACAGACGCGACTGAGGACCGTGGTCCACCATCCATCGGGATTGGCGATCGCGCGCGTGTCGACCCGGCTGGCGCGCAGCCAGCACTCCTGCACGGCATCATCCGCCTCCTCCGCGGTGCCGAGCATGCGGAAGGCCACCGCGCGCAGACGACTCCGGGCGCGCTCGAAGGTCGCGGAAAATTCAGCGGAAATTCCCACCGGTCACCTTTCGAGGTCGTGGTTCATCAACACGGTGGAAGCGATGAACGGCACGAACGCGACGAGGAGCTGAATATGCCGACGCTGATGGTCCGATACAAGGTGAAGGAGGAAGGTGTCTCCGAGGTGCTGGCCGCGGTCCAGGCGGCCTTCGCGGCCCTGGAGGCGAAGCGGCTTCCGGGGCTGCGGTACGCGTACTTCCATCATCCCGAGGGCCGCGAGTTCTTCGCGCTGCTGGAACTGGAAGAGGGCGCCGAGAACCCCCTGTTCGGCGTCCCGGAGGCCCGCGCCCTGCAGGCCACCGTGGCGAAACATGCGCTCGGAGACGCCCCGACGCCCCAGCCCTGGGTGAAGCTCGGCTCCCACGGCTTCGCGCGCTGATGCCGAGGCGCGCTCAGCGTTCCTGATAGAGGGGTTCCATGTTGTTGCCATCGGGGTCCAACACGAAGGCCGCGTAGTCGCCCGCGGGATGGCCCTGGGCGGAGTCGCGCAGCCCCGGCGGGCCGTTGTCGATGCCGCCCGCTCGCACGGCCGCCGCGTGGAAGGCGTCCACCTCCGCGCGACTGCGCGCCGCGAAGGCGGTGTGCTGTCGCACGCCGTGCGGGTGGAAGCGGTCGATCCAGAAGATGGGATACGTGATGCCGTAGCCCACGCCGACGGTCTGTCCGTCCTCCGCGAGCTGTTCGACCCGCCGCAGGCCGAGAGTTCGACATCCGCGACGCCGATTCCCGTGGGGTCAATCACGCTGTGTCCCTCCAGGGTTCGAGCGGGCGGGAGGCTCGCCACGAACGGAAGCTTCCTGAAGCCCTGTCCCCACACGAGCCCAGGTTTCTCGAGCATGCGAGGGGCCTCCGGCGAGGACGCGCATGGACGCGACGTCGCGCGCGTTCGGAGGCATGATGGACGAGCGCCGTCGACCTCGCGGAGGACGCACGCGCGCCAGGAGCCACGGGCTGTGGCTGGGGGAGCGCGGGAATGTCGGAGTCGGTCGAGTTGAGGTGCCTCCGGTGTGGTGCGCCGGATGCGGGGAACGTGGCGCGATGTGTGTGCGGCGCCAGCCTCCGGGTCGATGTGGTGTTGCGGGACGCGGTGGTGGACGAACGGACGCGCTTCGCGCTGGCCCGGGCCATCTCGCAACTGGGCCCGCCTGCTCCCTCGTTCTCCGAGGCGCGAAGCCTGCTCGCCAGGGCGGGCGCGCCCCTGGCCCACGGTGTCTTCCGCGCCTTCGCGGAGAAGCTCCTGACGGTGCTTCGCGCCCAGGGCGCCCGCGCGGAGCTGCGCCCCTTCGTGGAGGTGGCGGTCCTCTCCGAGGAGCCCGCGAGGGGCGGTCGCCGAGCGCTCCTCGGCGTGCTGCTCCTGGTCGCAGTCGCGGTGGGCGTGTGGGTGGCTCGCTCTCCACGCTTCGCGCAGGCGCGCTCGGAGGTCCTGTCCCTCGCCTCGGGTGAAGCGCCTCCGGGCGACAAGGCCCCTGGACCCGTGGCCCTCTCCACCGCGGAGATCTCCCGCCGCGCGGGGCCGAGCACCCTGACCTTGCGGTGTGGGAGCAAGACGGGCTCCGGCTTCTTCGTGGAGCCGGAGCTGGTGCTGACCAACGAGCACGTGGTGTGCCCGCCGGGCAAGATGATGACGGCGGTGCTCGCGGATGGGCGCGAGCTGCTCGGCGAGACGGTGGCCAGCGACGTGGACCTGGACCTCGCCACCGTCCGGGTCGTGGGCGCGAAGGCCACGCCGCTGCCGCTGGGCGACGTCACGCGCCTGGAGCCAGGAGACCCGCTCGTCTTCATCGGCAGCCCCCAGGGGCTGGACTTCACCGTGCACGAGGGGAAGGTGGGCTACGTGGGCCGCCATTACCTGGGGACGGGCTACGTGCAGTTCAACGCCTCGGTGAACCCGGGCAACAGCGGTGGGCCGCTGCTGAACGGACAGGGCGAGGTGGTGGGCGTCGTCTCGATGAAGATCGAGAACTCGGATGGCCTGGGGCTGGCGCTGCCCATCGCCTACGCGAGCAAGCTCGTCCCGGTGCCCACCACGCCCGAGTCCACGGAGCGCTGGAAGCAGTTGCTCGAGCGGGTCGCTCGCGACGAGGCGCGCGAGGCGCAGCGCTTCCAGCTGGACACCGAGCAGCAGGTGCTCCTCTCCGTGCAGCGGGTCGACGGGCTGGGGCTCGTGGTGCTGGTGCTCGAGCGGTTCGACTCGCCGCCCACGTCGCTCAAGCGCCGCATGGAGCTGGAGGCGGAGGGGAAGACGTGCACGTTGGACCTGGAGTTCGAGGACTGGCGGCCGCTGAGCCAGTCCCTGGCGGCGCAGGAGGACTCGCGGCGGTTGCGCTGGTTCCTCTCGAAGGGGCTCACCCGGGGCATCCACGTCGGAGGCGCGCGGCTGCCCGTGGAGACGTGCGCGCTGCCCGCGACGGGCACGGCGTCGCTGAAGGCGGGGCAGGGCAGCGGTGAGAACCTGGAGCGCATCGAGGTGTCGCTCAAGGACGTGCGGGACGCCCGCGACACGTGGAACCGCAACCCCACGGGCATCCAGCGCTGGGAGCGCGAGCGCTTCAAGCAGCGGCTGGTGGGGACGCAGTCGCGCGAGGAGGAGGAGCGGTGGCGCACGTCCTTCGGCAAGGCCCGGGCGCGCGTCGCCCGCTTCGAGGAGGAGCGCACGCGCCTGCGGCGGGACGAGGCCTCGGGCAAGCCCGTGGCCCGGCGCCAGCAGGAGGTGGAGGCGGAGCTGAAGCTGGCGAGCCAGCAGCTCTCCGAGCTGGAGCGCTACGCCACCGAGAAGAACGTGCCCGCGGAATGGCGGCGGTAGCGCGCCGCTCCGCGCGGGGGGCCGCGGAAACCTGACACAGGGCTGTCGGCGCCGAGGACCATGAATACGGTGACTCCGACACATCGACGTGTCGGCCATTCCAGGAGGTGGAGCGTGGAGAGTCCCGTGGAGGTGGTGGAGGCGTACTTCGAGGCCTGGACGACGAAGGACGAGGCGAAGCTGCGTGGGACGCTCGCCTCCGAGGTGCGCTTCGTCGGCGCGCTCGGCACGGCGGAGGGCGCCGAGGCCTGTGTGAAGGGGCTCGTCAACGGCATGTGGAAGGTGTCCCCCCGCATGCGCGTGCTGCACCGCTTCGTGGACGGCCCGGAGGTGCTGACCTGGTTCGAGATTCATCCGTACGACGGAGCGCCCACGCCCGTGGCCAACTGGTGCCACGTGGAGGAGGGACGCATCACCCACATCCGCGTCACGTTTGATCCACGCTCGATTCTCGAGAAGCGTTGACCCGGAGGTCCCGCAGGAAGGGATTTCCTCGGGAATCCCCGGTGGCTGTCTTCCGGGGCCCCGGGGGGCCATGGTTTGCGGGAACCCATCCGTGGGATAAGGGCCGTGATTCCCACAGACCATGGCCACGACCTCTTCCGCCTCCGGTGTCCTGCGCGGTTATGTATTGCCCGCGCTCCTGTTGTTCGCCCTTCCCGTGTTCGGGCTCTGGTTCACGGGCTACGCCAGCAACTGGTTCGACGAGCGCATCCGCTCCGCCATCTCGCAGCAGGTGATGCAGGACCGGGAGCTCGACGAGGTCCAGCGCAAGGAGGTGTTGGAGGCGTACAGCACCTTCTCCGCGGTGGAGGCGTGCATGAGCACGGACGAGGAGCGGGCGGGGTTTCGCGCGAGCTTCGGTGACGGTTGCGCGGACGCGATGCAGTTCGGCTGGGCGTACCGCGGGGCGTTGGGGCTGGTGTTGTTGGGGCTCGCCTCCGCGTTGATTGCGCTGATGTGCGGGCTGGCGGCGTTCATCTCCCGGCCCATCCAGTACCTGAGCTTCGTGGTGGGCTGGAACCTGCTGCGCATCGCGACCGCGCTCCAGGTCATCGGCCAGGGGGCGCTGGCGGTGTGGCTGTCGTACTGGGTGACGGCGGTGCTGACGCAGCGCTACTCGGTGAAGCTCATCCTGGCGGTGGGGCTGATGGCGGCGGGTGCGGCGTTCCTGGTGGTGGTGGCCATCTTCAAGCGTCCGCCGATGGACTTCGAGGTGGAGGCGGAGGTCGTCGAGGAGTCGAAGGCGCCGGAGCTCTGGGCGCACGTGCGCAAGCTGTGTCAGCGGCTGCAGACGCCGCCGCCGGACCACCTGCTGGCGGGCATCGACGCGAACTTCTTCGTCACCGAGGGCGACATCCGCGTGGGAGAGCGGACGCTGCGTGGGCGCACGCTGTTCGTGAGCCTGTCGCTGCTGCGGCAGCTGGAGCGGCGCGAGGCGGAGGCGGTGCTGGCGCACGAGATGGGGCACCTGCTGGGCGGAGACACGGGCCACGGCAAGCGGCTGGCGCCGATGCTGGCGCGGTTCGGCCAGTACCTGGAGGCGCTCCACGAGGGTGGGCTGACCAAGCCGGTCTACTACTTCATGCTGTCCTATCGGGGGCTGTTCGAGCTGTCGTTGGGGCGCAGCCGGCGCGCCAGTGAGTTCGCGGCGGACCGGCTCGCGGCGAGCGTCACCTCGGGGCGGGACGTGGCGCACTCGCTGGTGAAGGTGGTCGCGTACGCCAACTTCCGGGACCGCGTGGAGGCGGCGCTGTTCAACCGTGACGAGCAGCACCAGAGTGTGGCCATCGCGCAGCGGGTGGCGCATGGCTTCGCGGAGTACGCGCAGTCGGAGGCGCTGCAGGGCGATTTGAATGGCTCGGTGACGCCGCACCCGTTCGACTCGCATCCGCCGCTGTCGGCGCGGCTGGAGAACGTGGGCGTGAAGCTGTCGCCGGAGGACATGGGGCAGATGCTGGTGGAGCCGGTGACGTCCTCGTGGGCGGAGGCGTTCGAGGACGCGGACGGCATCGAGGCGCGGCTGTGGCGGGCGTACGAGTCGCGCTTCTCGAAGGCGCATGACGTGGCGCTGGCGTACCGGTACGCGCCGTCCAACGACGAGGAGCGGGAGCACGTGGAGCGGTACTTCCCGCCGATGACGTTCGAGGCGAAGGAGGAGGGCCACGAGGTCCGGCTGACGTTCGCGGAGGTGTACTGCGAGGAGTGGGCGGCGCCGGTGCACCTGAACGAGGTGACGACGGCGACCACCGAGGACCGCATGTTCAAGAAGTACCTGGACCTGCTCCTAAACGGGACGGGGGCCACGCAGGGCAAGGTGTCCATCTGCTTGAACAAGCTGAAGGACTCGGAGGCCCTGCTCGCCGCGTTCGGTCACTACCTGGGCCGCCACCGCGCCAGCAAGGACCACCAACAGAGCGCCGAGCGCGACGCGGCGTGAGGTCCCAGGGCGCCCGCCGTCGCGGCGCCAGGGTGTCAGTTCCGGAGAGGGATTTTCGTCCCATCGCGGCCTCGATGTCCGCGGGCCGCGATGCGGGGGCTCGAAGCTCGTGAACCTGGCGGCTCCGCCACCTTCGCAGCGCGGCGACTTCAGCGCGGAGGACGGGCGAGTTGCTGGCGCAGGTGCCCCTCCTCCATCAGCCCCCAGCGCTCGACCAACCTCCCCTCGGGGGAGAAGCGCAGCAGGTCCAGCAGCGTGTAGCTCACCGGCAGCCCTGTCGCGGCGAAGCCCATGAAAGGCCCCCGGTGGGTGGCCCGGGCGGTGATTCGACAGGCGACCTTGTCCCCCTCGGCGACCAGGTCCTCGAGCTCGAAGCGGATGTCCGGGAACGCGGCCCGCAGGCCGGCGAAGCCCTGCTTGATGCCCTCGCGCCCCGGCGCCATGTCCGGGTCCGGATGGTGGTCGACGGCGTCCTGCTGGATGACGTCATCGACGACGTCGAAGTCGCCGGAGTGGATGGCCTCTTCGAGTCGGCGATAGAGCCTGCGCGCGGCGTCCTTGGCGGTGAGGTTCATGGGCTGAAGATGGGCACCTATCCGCCGCGCGTCTTGAACGATTCGGACATCGGCCGCGTGGCATGCTCCGTCCGATGACCCCTCCATTCCGCATCGACTGTGGCCCCTGTGTCCTGCGTCCCTGGCGGCGCGGGGACGAGGCCTCCCTGGTCCATCACGCCAACGACCGCGAGGTGTGGCGCAACCTGCGCGACCGGTTTCCCCACCCCTACACCGCCCAGGACGCGGCGCGCTGGGTGGGCTACGCGGGCGCGGTGTCCCCGCCTCGTGACTTCGCCATCGAGGTGGCCGGAGAGGCCGTGGGCTCCATGGGGATGATTCCCGGCACCGACATCCAGCGCCATTCCGCGGAGGTGGGGTACTGGCTCGGCCGCTCGCTGTGGGGCCGGGGAATCGTCAGCGCGGGGCTCGACGCCTTCTGCGCCTGGACCTTCGCGAACACGGACCTCCTTCGCCTCTTCGCGCTGCCCTTCGCCGACAACGCGGCGTCCTGCCGGGTGCTGGAGAAGGCGGGCTTCCAGCGCGAGGGCGTGCTGCGGCGCGGCGCCGTCAAGGACGGCGTCGTGCACGACCAGGCGCTCTACGCGCGCCTGCGCCCCTCAGGGCCTTGAGCCACCGTGCGCGCCGGGGGGAATGGCATACGTCCCCACCGCGTGGGCCACGGGCTCCGGGAGGCCCTCCGAGTACAGCGACACCTCGCCCACCGCGAGGCTCCGCCCCACCTTGAGCAACGTGCACACGCCGATGATGCGGCGGTCCGCGGACGGCTTGCGCATGAAGTTGAAGCTCAGGCTCGTCGTCACCGCGAGCGGGACGAGGCCAATCTCGCCCAGCAGGGCCACGTAGAGCGCCACGTCCGCGGTGGCCATCAGCACCGGGCCCGACACCGTGCCGCCGGGCCGCAGCTCTCCGGGGCCCACCTCGTGCGCGACGGTGGCGCTCCGGTGGCCCACTTCCAGGATTCGCACGCGCGTCTGGGGGAATTCGGCGGTGATGAAGTCCGACAGCTCACGCAGGGTCGCCATGTCGCGAGTGTGAGCGAAACCCGCGCGCGGAAGTAGCGGTGCTGACGTGGACGCACGGCGCGTGCCGCACGGGGCCTTATGCTTGCCCCATGTTCGACGAATTCCTGAGCCGCTGGTCCCTGACACCGGATGGCGCGCCCATCATCACCCCGGGTGCGCGGCTGCTCCCGGTACGCCGACAGGACGCGCCCGCGATGCTCAAGCTCGCGCTGGACGCAGAGGAGCAGCAGGGCGCCCGGGTGATGACGTGGTGGGCGGGAGACGGCGCCGCGCGCGTGCTCGCGGCGGAGGACCACGCCCTGCTGCTGGAGCGCGCGGAGGGCACCCGCTCTCTCACCGAGATGGCGCGGGGAGGTCAGGATGACGAGGCGTGCCGCATCCTCTGCGCCGTCGCGGACAGGCTGCACGCGCCGCGCCCGGCGCCGCCGCCCGAGGACCTGATTTCGCTGCCGCGCTGGTTCGAGCCCCTGGCGCTCGCCGCCGCCACGCACGGGGGCGTGTTCACCCGCTCGGCCCAGGCCGCGCGCGAGGTGCTCGCGACACCGGCGCCCGCCGTCGTGCTGCACGGGGACCTGCACCACGACAACGTCCTGGACTTCGGCGCGCGAGGGTGGCTGGCCATCGACCCGAAGCGGCTGGTGGGCGCGCCGGGCTTCGACTTCGCCAACATCTTCACCAACCCGGACATGGCCAACCCCGAGCTGCCCCTGGCGGTGCGCCCGGAGGTCTTCCAGCGCCGCGTCCAGGTGGTGTCCGAGGCCTCGGGGATGGAGCGCGGGCTCCTGCTGCGCTGGGTGCTCGCGTGGACGGGGCTGTCCGCGGCCTGGCTGGTGGAGGAGGGAGCGGACGCGACCGTGGACCTGCGCGTCGCGGCGCTGGCGGCGGCCGCGCTGGGGCGTTGACGGCGTGGTATGTCATTGCGCCATGAACCTCTCACGGTGGTTGTTGGCGGGTATGGGCATGGCGGTCCTGGCGTCCGGCTGCGGCGGGCGTCGCAGCCACCCCAAGGTGGACTTCGCCCAGATGGGGCCGTCCCTGAACGCGAAGCGCTACGCGAACCTGGAGAAGCTCGCGGCGAAGGACCTGAAGTGCGCCGAGGAGCTCACGCCCACCTACCTCGGGGAGAACCAGTACCAGATGTCCGGCTGCAACGCGGAGGGCGTCTACGAGCTGCGCTGCCGCGTCGGGCAGTGCGGCTGGGTTCCCGACGTGCGGGCCCGCGCGGAGTTCGACCTGGGCTGTCCCCGCTCGCAGCTCAGCGCCACGAGAATCGACGACGTCACCGCGGGCGTCACGGGCTGTGGCAAGCGCGCCACCTACAGGGCCCTGGGAAGGACATACGGCGTCAACTGGGTGTTGAACTCGGCGGTGACCGAGGACTCGAGCCCCGCCGCGGACACCGCGGGCGCCGCCGCGCCGCTCTGATTCACAGCGTCGCCCAGGACCGCTCGGCCCTGGCGACGACGTTGCCCTCGTCGAACTGCGCGGTGAAGTACCCCAGCCAGCGCGCCCGCTCGGACGCGTCGCCGCCTTCGCCGAGGAGCAGGTCGCTCAGCTCCAGCAGGTCGACGACGATTCGCTCGTGGCGACAGGCACACAGCCGCCGCCGGTCCACCGGGACGTCCCCGTAGCCGGCCATGAACGCGGCCACCTCCTCGTCGCGGGTGCCAATCCCTCCCACACCCGCGCCGATGAACATGAGGTCCACCTCCCGGGGCCCTCGCGTCGCGGAGTCCCAGTCGACGACGGTGAGCGCGTCATCGCCCACGAGCAGGTTGCCCGCGTGCAGGTCCGCGTGGCACGGCACGGCCTGCTCCGCGGAGCCGCGGACACTCCCCGCGAGCACGGCCGCGCGCTGGAGCACCGTCGTGATGCGGCCCGCGTGTCGGGTCCACGCGTCGACCAGGGGCGCCGTGGTGGCCGTGGTGAGCGCACCGCGGAGCATCGCCTCGTGCCGGGCCCGCGCGGCCTCGAGCGGCGGGGCGTCCGGCTCCGGGAGCGCCGCGAGCAGCTCCGGCGGCAGGCGCGCCTCGTGGACGCGCCGCAGGGCCTGGCCCAGGCGCTCCCAGTGCTTGGTGGTGGGCGGCCGCTCGAAGCCGCTCGGCGCGTCGATGAAGGGGTAGAGCGTCCAGGCCACGTCCTCGGCGCGCGGCGCGAGCTCCCCGCTCAGCGAGGACATGGGGGCGGAGACCTCCCGCACGCCTTCCCGATGGTGCAGATGCCACGCCAGTCGGAGCCGCGCGTCCGACCACCTCCGCCGCAGCTTGAGGAGCCAGGGCGCGCCCCGCCGGGTGGTGACCTTCAGCACCCGCGCGTCCGAATCCAGGCCCGCCGTGAGCGGCTCGAGCGCCGAGATTTCCAGGCCGTGGTGCTCGTGGAGCACCCGGGCGCAGCGTTCCTCGTCGGGCCAGGCGGTCATCGGACGAGTGTCGCAAAGCCCCGCGAGCGGCCGTGCCCTCATCGCAACCAGTGTTCATCAGCACGCCCGTGGACAGGGGAGGGGACGGCCCGCGCGCGGACTTTTCCAGCCCGCCTGGGCACCCGCCGGCAGCCGGCTCCCGCGGGACGCCCTCTTCAGGATACTGAAGCAGTTGCTTGACTGTCCCGGCCGGCGGGCTTGATGGTAAAGTAAATGCTTCAGCATTCGTCCCTGGACCAGGTCTTCCACGCGCTGGCGGACCCGACACGGCGCGCGATGGTCGAGCGCCTCACGTCGGGGCCGGTGTCGGTCAGCGAGCTGGCGGCGCCGTTCGCCATGTCGTTGTCGGCCGTCGGCCAGCACATCCAGTTGTTGGAGTCGAGCGGGCTGGTGCGTACCGCCAAGGTGGGCCGGGTCCGCTCCGTGGAGCTGGTGCCCTCGGCGCTGGCCTCCGCGGAGGACTGGTTCAAGAGCCACCGCTCCCGCTGGGAGCAGCGCCTGGACGCCCTGGGAGCACTGCTGGAGGAGCCCGAAGAGAACGCAGCCCCCACCCCACCCCGGAGGAAGAGATGAACACGCCCGTCGTCCACAAGCGCTTCCCCCCTCGAGCGCGGCCTCGCTCGGCCTGAGTCATGACTCCAGGTCAGGAACAGACGTGGCCTTTCGCGGCGCCTTGTTGCCTGCCCGCCAAATACTGCTCATGCGCAATCACATCCAATCGGAGGTCGAGAGTCAGTTGTAGCTTGCGAGGCTACAGCGCTGGAGCTGCTCCAGAATGGCTCGGTTCGAGCCCTCCGGGATGGCTCGCCGGACCCACCTGGAGCGTCCCGTCCACGGGGGCTTGTCAGAGGGGCGTTGCATGGTGTCGCCCTCGAGGGGGGCGAGCGGGTGCTCGCGGGAAATCTCAGGGGGTCCTGAGGAAGAAAAGGGCCCTCGTGCGTTCAGGGTGGCGCGGAATTCATGCGTGAATTTCTCGCAACGAGGACTCCCTGATTCCTTCGGAAGATTCGCCCAATCCGCTGTCACTGGAAGATCTGAAAGCATGATTTGAATCCGAATAGGACATGCTACTGTGTGTTTGGGGAACACGCGCTTCATCAGGGGCTGAAGTCGATGGATACAGGGGGCCAGGAGTTGCAAGGCATTGCCTTGATTGGCATGGCAGGGCGCTTTCCGGGGGCAGAGAGCGCTCTTCAACTGTGGGAGAATCTCATCGGTGGAGTCGACTCCATCTCGCGGTTTCGCGATGAGGAGTTGTTGGCCGCGGGCGTGCCGGCGGAGGTGTTGCGCAATCCGGCCTACGTGCGCGCCAAGGGCGTCATCGCGGACGCGGACTGCTTCGACGCGGGCTTCTTCGACTTCAGCCCGAGGGAGGCGCAGCTGCTGGACCCGCAGCAGCGGGTGTTCCTGGAGAGCGCCTGGGCCGCGTTCGAGGACGCGGGCTATGACCCGACCCGTCTGACGGGGATGCCGGTGGGCGTCTTCGGTGGGGTGGGGCTCAACAGCTACCTCTATACGCACCTGGCGCGTCCTGGCGTGCCGGTGCCTCTCGAGGAGTTCTTCGCGGCCTTCATCTCCAACGACAAGGACTTCCTGTCCACGCGGGTCTCCTACAAGTTGAACCTGCGGGGTCCGAGCCTCACGGTGCAGACGGCGTGCTCCACGTCGCTGGTGGCCGTGCACCTGGCGTGTCAGAGCCTGTTGAGCTTCGAGTCGGACATGGCGCTCGCGGGCGGGGCGGCCGTCACGCTGCCCTTGCGCACCGGCTACCTGCACAACCCGAACTTCATCCTGTCCAAGGACGGCGCCACGCGGACGTTCGACGCGCGGGCGGGCGGCACCGTCTTCAGCCACGGCGTGGGCTGTGTGGTGCTCAAGCGGCTGGAGGACGCCGTGCGGGACGGCGACGCCATCTACGCGGTCATCAAGGGCAGCGCCGTCAACAACGATGGCGCCTCGAAGGTGGGCTACACCGCGCCGAGCGTGGACTCGCAGGCGGAGGTGATTCGCACCGCGTACACGCTGGCGGACGTGGACCCCGCGAGCGTGGCGTACGTGGAGGCGCACGGCACCGCCACGCCCATGGGGGACCCCATCGAGGTCGCCGCGCTGACGCGGGCCTTCGCCCCGGAGGGGCCCCGAGAGACGCCGTTCCTGTTGGGCTCGGTGAAGTCGAACCTGGGCCACACCGACGCGGCGGCGGGGGTCGCCGGGTTGATGAAGGTGGCGCTCTCGCTGCGCCACGGCGCCATCCCTCCGTCGCTGCACTTCGAGAAGCCCAACCCGCACCTGGACCTGGAGTCGGGCAACTTCCGCGTCGTCACCCAGCCCACGCCCTGGCCCGAGCTGGGCGCGCCCCGGCGCGCCGGCGTGAGCGCGTTCGGCATTGGCGGCACCAACGCCCACGTGGTGCTGGAGGAGGCTCCGGCGCAGGAGTCCCTGCCGGCGAGCCAGGGCGAGCAGTTGCTGGTGTTGTCCGCGCGGACGCCCGAGGCGCTGGAGCGCGCCCGGCTGCGGCTGGCCGGGCACCTGCGTCGGGAGCCCTCGGTGGACCTGGGGGACGTGGCCTTCACGCTGGCGATGGGACGCAAGCTCCTGCCGTACCGCGCCTCGCTGGTCGCGGCGGACGTGGCCCAGGCGGCCGGGGCGCTGGAGGCGAGGCCGCCGGTGGAGCCGGTGGCGGCCCGACAGACGCCGGTGGCGTTCCTGTTCCCGGGGCAGGGCTCGCAGTACGCGTCCATGGGGCGCGGGCTGTACGAGACGGAGCCCGAGTACCGCGACACGGTGGACCGCTGCGCGGCGCTGCTCCGGCCGCACCTGGGGCTGGATCTGCGCGAGGTGCTCCACGCGGAGGCCAGCGACGCGGCGACGGAGCGGCTGGCGCGCACGGAGCTGACGCAGCCCTCGCTCTTCGTCGTCGAGTACGCGCTGGCGCGGCTGCTCATGTCCCGGGGCGTGGAGCCCTCGGCGATGCTCGGCCACAGCGTGGGGGAGTGGGTGGCCGCGTGCCTCGCGGGCGTCTTCCCGCTGGAGGACGGGCTGCGGCTCATCGCGCTGCGCGGCAAGCTGATGCAGGCGCTGCCGCCGGGGAAGATGCTCTCGGTGCCGCTGCCTCGCGAGGAGGTGCGGAGCCTGCTGAACGAGCGGCTGTCGCTGGCCGCGGTGAACGGCCCGGCCTCCTGCGTGGTGGCGGGTCATCCCGAGGCGGTGGACGCGCTGGCGGCGACGCTGTCGGGCCGGGGCGTCCAGGCGCGCGCGCTGCGCACCTCGCACGCGTTCCACTCGTACATGGTGGATGACGCGCTGGGGGCGTTCCGCCGGGTGGTGGAGCAGGTGACGCTGTCCGCGCCGCGCATCCCGTTCGTCTCCAACCTCACCGGGCGCTTCATCACCCCCGCGGAGGCCACGTCGCCCGACTACTGGGTGCGCCACATGCGCGAGGCGGTGGAGTTCGCCCGGGGCGTGGGCACGCTCTTGCGCGAGGAGCGCGTGTTGCTGGAGGTGGGGCCGGGCAACGGGCTCGGCGCGCTGGCGCGGATGCTCCCCGAGAAGGGCGCCACGGCCACCATCCTGTCGACGATGCGCCACCCGAAGGCCGCGGCCCATGACGGCCGGGTGCTGCTGGAGACGCTGGGGCGGCTGTGGGAGGCCGGTGGCGCGCTGGACCTCGCGGCCCTGTGGCGCGAGGCGCCTCGTCGCCGCGTCCACCTGCCGACCTATCCCTTCGAGCGTCAGCGCCACTGGGTGGAGGCTCCCACCGAGGCGCCCGTCGCCGCCGCGCGCGATGCGCACGAGGGCCTGTTCCACGTCACCACGTGGGCCCCGCTGCCGCGTCCGTCGCCGCGCGCTCGCGTCGAGGGGGAGCGGTGGCTCTGGTTCCTGGACGACTCGGAGCTGGCGCGGGAGGCGCTCGCGAAGCTGGGCGTCGCGGCGGCCCTCGTCACGCGCGTGGAGTCGGGGGACGTGTTCGAGCGGCGGGAGGATGGGCTCTATCGCCTGCGCCCCGGCAGCCGCGAGGACCACCAGCGCTTGGTGGAGGCGCTGGCGAAGGAAGGCCGGCTCCCGGACCGCGTGGTGCATGCCTGGAGCGTGACGGGGCCCTCGGAGGCCTCCCTCACGCCCTCGACGCTGGGGCACGCACAGGAGCGGGGGCTCTACAGCCTGTTGTGGCTGGCGCAGGCGCTCGGTGAGCGCGGCGGTGGACGGCCCGTGGCGTTGGTGGCCGTGGCCGACGGGGTCCACGCGGTGGTGGAGGGTGAGCGCGAGCGGCCGGAGAAGGCGACGCTGCTGGGCGCGTGCCGGGGCATCTCGCTGGAGGTGCCGGGGCTGACGTGCCGGCTGGTGGATGTGCCCGCGACACCCTCGGAGGGCCTGGCGCGGGCGTTGGTGGACGAGCTCTCCGCCGAGGAGACGGCGGGCGTGGTGGCCCTGCGTGGTGCGCAGCGCTGGGGGCCGCGCGTCTCGCCCGTGGCGTTGCCGGCGACGGAGGTCTCCGGAGCGGAGTCGCCGCTCCCCGGGCGCACGTGGCTCATCACCGGTGGGCTCGGCGGCATGGGGCTCGTCTTCGCCGAGCACCTGGCGCGCACGCGGCAGGCCCGGTTGGTGCTGCTGGGGCGCTCGGTGCCCCGGCGGGACTCAGGGGAGCTCCACGGTGAGGACCGTGAGCGGCTGGAGAAGCTCGAGGCCCTGGAGCGGCTGGGGGCCGAGGTGCTGCCCCTGGCGGTGGACGTGGGCGACGAGGCCCAGCTCGCCTCGGCGCTGGCGAGGGCGCGGGAGTGCTTCGGTCGCATCGAGGGCGTCCTCCACGCGGCGGGCGTGCCGGGGGGCGGCGCGCTCCAGCTCCAGACGCGTGAGCAGGTGGAGGCCGTGCTCCGGCCGAAGGTGCTCGGGGCGCTGCACCTGGGGCGGCTGTTGGCGGCGGACCCTCCGGACACCTTCGTCCTGTGCTCCTCGGTGACGAGCCTGCGCGGCGAGCCGGGACAGGTGGCCTACGCGGCCGCGAACGCCTTCCTGGATGGCTACGCCCACCTGCTGCGCTCGACGGGGCTGCGCGCCGTGTCCGTCGGCTGGGACACGTGGGGCGAGGCGGGCATGGCCGTGGCGGCGCTGCGCGGCGCGGGCGCCCGTTCGACGCGGGGCCTGCTGCCGGGGCACCCGCTGCTGGGCATGCGCCGCGTGGAGGGCGAGGACCTCGTCTACACGCAGGTGATGGCGCCCGAGCTGCAGTGGGTGCTCGATGAGCACCGGGTGCTCGGTCAGCCATTGATGCCCGGCACGGGCTACCTGGAGATGGTCGTCTCCGCGCTGACGGCGGAGCGGCCGGGCATGGCGGTGGAGCTGAGCGACGTCGTCTTCGTGACGCCGCTCACGGTGATGCCGGGAGAGCGCCGCGAGGTGCGGCTGGTGCTGAGTCCTTCGGGCGAGCGCCTTCGCTTCCGCGTCCAGAGCCGTCCCGCCTCTTCGCGCGAGGACGTGTGGCAGGAGCACGTGCTGGGCACCGCGCGCTGGACGGAGGGCGCCGCTCGGGCCCACCCGCTGGCGCAGGCGGAGTCTCGGTGCACCGATGCCCTGGAGTCCGCGCAGTCGCTGATGGGGGACGCCGACGAGCACCACATCTTCTTCGGCCCGCGCTGGACGACGGTGGACTCGCGGCTGTTCTTCGGCGGGCGGGAGCTGCTGGCGACCTTCTCGCTGTCGGAGGCGTACCGGGAGGAGCTGGGCGTCTACCGGTTCCACCCCGCGCTGCTCGACGTGGTGACGGGGTACTCGCGGCTCCTGGAGCTGCGCGAGAAGGGCACGGCGGGCGCGGCGGCCCAGGGGCTCTTCCTGCCGCTGACCTACCGCCGGCTGACCGTGCACGGGCCCGTCCCCGCGCGCGTGCGGGTGCACACGCGGTGGCGGCATGACACCGAGGACGCGGCGTCGCTGCGCGTGTTCGACATCACCCTGATGGACGAGCAGGGCGGGGTGGTGGTGGACGTGGAGGGCTTCACCCTCAAGCGGCTCGACGACATGCACCAGACGTTCTCCGCGCCGACGGCGGAGGGGACTCCGGGGGGCGCCGCGCCCGGGCGCCTCACGCTGCCCGGCGCGCTGAGCAACCAGGAGGGCGTGGAGGCCCTCACGCGCATCCTCGCGGGCTTCGAGGGCGCGCACGTCTACGTGTCCCGCGCGCCCCTCCAGGCCCGCGCCGCCCAGCGCCCCGAGAGCACCGCCTCCCGGAAGCAGGGCGCGAAGGCGCCGCGTCCCGCGCAGCGCACGGCCTACGTGGCGCCGCGCGACGAGGTGGAGACGCAGGTGTGCGAGGCGCTGGCGGAGCTGTTGGGCGTGGAGGCCGTGGGCATCCACGACAACTTCTACGACCTGGGCCTCAACTCGCTCCTGATGGTGCAGCTGAGCGCGCGGCTGCGGGAGCGGCTCGACGTGCAGCTGTCGCTCAACGCGCTGTTGGAGCACTCCTCCGCGGCGCAGATTGGCGCGCAGGTGTCCGCCACCCGGCCCTCGTCGACCTGCGCTCCGGCGGCGCCGAGCGAGCCCTCGCTGCCCGCTGGCGTGGTGCGCTTGCAGCGGGGCGTGCCCGGACGCACGCCGCTGTTCTGCATCCACCCCGCGGGCGGCTCGGTGTTCGGCTTCCTGCCCCTGGTGCGTCACCTGGACAAGGAGCAGCCGGTGTACGGCATCCAGGCGCGCGGCGTGGAGGGCGAGGTGCCGCCCGACACCCGCATCGAGGACATGGCGCTGCACTACCTGGAGCTGGTGCGCGGCCTCCAGCCCGAGGGCCCCTACCTGTTCTGCGGCTCCTCCATGGGCGGCACCGTGGCCTTCGACATGGCCCGCAGGCTGACGGCGCTGGGCCAGCGCGTGGACCTCCTGGCGATGCTCGACACGCCCTCGGATGATGGGGGCACGGTGCGCCACTCGGAGCCGGTGACGGACGACTTCGTCCTCGACTACGTGAAGAAGCTCTCGCCGGAGATGTCCGACGCCTTCGTCCGGATGAACCAGGAGAACGGCGGCAGCTTCCTGCGCCTGTGGCGCGCGCACAACGAGGCCCTGCTGCGCTACGCGGCCCAGCCGGTCGACACCCGCATCCTCTACTTCCGGGCCAGTGTCCGGGACCACCTCATCCCCCACCATCCGGAGTACGGCTGGATTGGGAAGGCCCGAGGCGGCATCGAAATCCACGAGGTGGAAGGCAATCACCTCACCATGAGTCTGGAGCCTCACGTCGCGAGACTCGCCTCGCTGCTTCGCGAGCGCCTCGCGTCCTGAGCGTCCACAGCCTCCCGAATCCATTGCTCGCCGTCGGCGAGGAGAGCCGAGTCATGTCTCGAGACACCGAATCGATGTCCCTGGAGGAGAAGAAGCAGCTGCTGAAGCGCCTCTTGGCGCGACAGGACGCGGCCCCGCGGGTGGCGGCGGTGCAGGAGCCCTTCGCCCTCTCCTACGGCCAGGCCGCGCTGTTCCACCTGCACCAGTCCGACCCGGACAACCACGCGTACCACACGCTGTTCTCCTTCCGCGTGCACGGCCCGCTGGACGTGGAGGCCCTGCGCCGCGCGGCCGAGGTGCTGGTGGAGCGGCACGAGGTGCTGCGCACCACCTACGGCGTCAGCGATGACGGGCGGCTGCTCCAGCGCGTCCAGGAGAAGGGCACGCTCCCCTTCACCCTGAATGACTCGCGCGGCGTGTCCCCGGCGGAGGTGCGCCGCCGCCTCATCGAGGAGGTGCGCAAGCCCTTCGACCTGACGACGGGGCCGGTGGCCCGGCTGAGCGTCACCCGCGTGGACGGCGGCGAGCACCTGGTGGTCTTCACCCAGCACCACGTCTCCAACGACGCGCGGGCGCTGCAGGTGCTCCAGCGGGAGCTGCTCGAGCTTTACGGTCAGCTCGTCACCGGGGGCACGGCGAGCCTGCCGGCGCCTCGCGCGCAGTACCGCCAGTTCGTGGAGTGGGAGCAGGCGCTGCTCGGCGGTCCTCGGGGCGAGGTGCTGGAGCGCTACTGGAAGGAGCGCCTGGCGGGAGCGCCTCCCGCGCTGGAGCTGCCCACGGACAAGCCCCGGCCCGCGGAGCAGGGCTGCCACGGTGACACCGTCATCCACGAGCTGGACCGGGGGCTGGTGCGCCGCGCGGAGGCCCGGGCGCGTGAGCAGGGCGTGACGCTGTACACCTTCCTGCTCGCGTGCTTCCACGTGCTGCTGTCGCGGCACACCGGCCAGCGCGACGTGCTGGTGGGGACGCCCACCAACACGCTCATGTCCGCGGAGGACGTGGCGCTGCAGGAGGTCGTCGGCTACGCCGTCAACCCCGTGGTGGTGCGCTCCTCGGTGGACGAGGGGCTGGGCTTCGGCGCCTTCGCGCGCGAGCTGCAGAAGCGGGTGCTGGAGGCGCTGGAGCACCAGGCGTACCCGTTCCCGCAGCTGGTGGCGAAGCTGGGCGGGCCCCGGGACGCGTCGCGCCCGCCGGTCTTCCAGGTGATGTTCAACTACCTGCCGGTCAGCGACCGCGACCCGCTGGCGATGCTCGGCCTGTCCGTGGACGAGGGCCGCACGTTCCAGGTGCACGGGCTGACGCTGTCGCCGTACGTGCTGCCGCAGCAGGAGGCCCAGTTCGACGTGGGCATGGAGTGCCTGAAGCTGGGCGAGCGGCTGGTGCTGGCGCTGCACTACAACGCGGACCTCTTCCTGGCGCGGACCGCGCGGCGGCTGCTGGAGCGCTTCGAGTGCCTGCTGGCGGACGCGGTGGAGCGCCCGTCGGCCACGTGTGACGCTCTGGAGGTGGTGTCCGCGTCCGAGCGCGAGGAGCTGCTGCTGGGCTTGAACCCCCGGCCCATGGACTGGGTGGACGGGCCTTCCATGGTGGACCTGGTGGAGGAGCAGGTGCGCCGCACGCCGGACGCCGTGGCGCTGTCGGTGGGGGACACGCACCTGACGTACCGCGAGCTGAACGCGCGGGCCAACCGCCTGGCGCACTACCTGCGCGCGCACCATGGGGCCGGCCCGGACGTGCTGGTGGGGCTGATGGTGGACCGCACCGAGTGGCTGCTCATCGGCACGCTCGGCATCCTCAAGTCCGGCGCGGCCTACGTGCCCATCGACCCGGCGTACCCGCCTGAGCGCGTGCGCTACCTGCTGCAGGACAGCAGCAGCCGCGTCCTGCTCACCGAGCCGCAGCTCCTGGAGACGGCGCGCCAGGGCTCGCCCGCGGGGTGCGTGGACATCACCACCGCGCGGGGGGGACTCGGACGAGGACGTGGCGCACCGTCCCGGCTGCGAGGACCTGGCGTACGTCATCTACACGTCCGGTTCCACGGGCCGGCCCAAGGGGACGCTCATCGAGCACCACAGCGCGGTGTCCTTCCTGCGCTGGTGCCAGACGGAGTTCCGCGCGACGGACTTCGACGTCACTTTCTTCGGCACGTCGTACTGCTTCGACCTGTCCATCTTCGAGATGTTCTACACGCTGTCGGTGGGGCGGCGGGTCCGCCTGCTGCGCAACAGCCTGCAGATCTCCGAGTACCTGGACAGCGAGTCGCGCATCCTCGTGAACACGGTGCCCTCCGTGGTGAAGGAGCTGCTCGCGGCGGGCGCGGACCTGGGCAACGTCACCGTGCTGAACATGGCGGGCGAGCCCATCCCGCAGAGCGTGATGTCCCAGCTGGAGGGCCTGCCCATCCAGGTGCGCAACCTGTACGGCCCCAGCGAGGACACGACGTACAGCACCTGCTACCGCTTCCCGGGCGACGACCCGAAGGTGCTCATCGGCAAGCCGCTGGCGAACACGCGCGTCTACATCCTCGACAAGGACCTGCGGCTGGTGCCCCGGGGCGTGCCCGGCGAGCTGTGCCTGTCGGGGGACGGCCTGGCGCGTGGGTACCTGGACCGGCCGGACCTGACGGCCGAGCGCTTCGTGCCGGACCCGTTCATGCCCGGCCGGCGCATGTACCGCACGGGTGACGTGGCGCAGTGGCGCGCGGATGGGAACCTCGACTACCTGGGCCGGCGCGATGACCAGGTGAAGCTCAACGGCTACCGCATCGAGCTGGGCGAAATCGAGGTGGCGCTGTCGAAGCACCCCGCCACGCGCGAGGTGCTGGTGCTGGCCAGGCCCGGGCCCTCGCGGGACATGGAGCTGGTGGCGTGGCTGGTGTGCTCGGAGAAGGTGGAGCCGCGCGAGCTGCGGGCGTTCCTGGAGCAGCGCCTGCCGCGCTTCATGGTGCCGGGGCACTTCGTGTTCCTGGACGCGTTCCCGCTCACGCCGAACGGGAAGATCGACAAGAAGGCGCTGGCGGCGCCGGTGGCCGCGGCCTCCCGGAGCGCGATGCCTCCCGTCGCGCCTCGCAGCGAGCTGGAGCGCGCACTGCACGAGCTGTGGGGGCACGCGCTGCGCGGCGCGCACTTCGGCATCGACGACAACTTCTTCGACGTGGGCGGCAGCTCGCTGCACCTGACGCAGATCCACATGTCGTTGCAGCGGCGGCTGGGCCGGAAGATGCCGATGACGGAGCTGTACCGCTTCCCGACCATCCGCGCGCTGGCCGAGTACCTGGACCGGGGTCCCGAGAAGCAGGCCGAGCCGTCGAACGACGAGCGGGCCGAGCGCCTGCGCAAGCAGGAGCAGTTCTTCCGGGCGCGCAAGGCGCGTCGGAGCTGAGTCACCCCGAGGCACGGGCCGACGAGGCCCGACGTGAAGGTTCATGGCCCCGGCGTGGGCGGAAGAGGCGTGGAGATGACGGCTGAAAGTTCGATGTCGGAGCAGGCCATTCAGGCGTGGCTCGTCGCGCGAGTCACCGCGCTGTTGGGCCTGGAGACGCTGGACCCCCAGGAGCGGCTGAGCCGCTACGGGCTGGACTCCGTGAAGGTCGTGGCCTTGATGACGGAGCTGTCCGGCGTGCTGGGCCGCCCCGTGTCGCCCCTGCTGTTCTGGCGGCACCCGTCGATTCACGCGCTGGCGGCGGCGCTGTCGGGCCGCGTGGAGCCGGAGGCCCGGCCGGTGGCGACGACGTCGGCCTCGCGCCCGGTGGATGAGCCCATCGCGGTCGTGGGCCTGGCGTGCCGCATGCCGGGGGCGCCGGACGTGGCCTCGTTCTGGCGACGGCTGTGCGAGGGCTACGACGCCATGCGCGAGGTGCCGGCGGAGCGCTGGGACATCGACGCGTACCACGACACCGAGCTCCAGGCCCCGGGGAAGATGGTGGCGCGCCGGGCGTCCTTCGTGGACGGCGTGCAGGGCTTCGACCCGCTCTTCTTCGGCATCTCCCCGCGCGAGGCGGCGGAGATGGACCCGCAGCAGCGGCTGATGCTGGAGCTGGCGTGGGAGGTGCTGGAGGACGCGGGCGTGCCGGCGACGGGGCTGCGTGACTCGAGCACCGGCGTCTTCGTGGGCGCCATCTGGCACGACTACGCGGTGCTGCACCAGAACGCGTGCGCGGCCGTCACGCCGCACACCGCGACGGGACAGGCGCTCAACATCGTGGCCAACCGCATCTCCTACGCGCTGGGCCTGCGCGGGCCGAGCGTCACGCTGGACACGGCGTGCTCGTCGTCGCTGGTGGCCGCGCACCTGGCCTGTCAGAGCCTGCGCGCGGGGGAGTGCCGGCTGGCGCTGGTGGGCGGCGTCAACCTGCTGCTCGCGCCGGAGACCAGCGTGGCGCTCACCAAGTTCGGTGGGCTGTCGCCGGATGGCGCGAGCAAGGCCTTCGCCGCGGACGCCAACGGCTTCGCGCGCGGCGAGGGCGCGGGCATGGTGGCGCTGATGCCGCTGTCGGCGGCGCAGGCGGCCGGTGTTCCCGTCTACTGCGTCATCCGCGGTGGCGCGGTGAACAACAACGGCTTCGGCAACGGCCTGACGGCGCCCAGCGCGGCGGCCCAGGAGTCGCTGCTGCGTGACGCGTACGCGCGCGCCGGGGTGACGCCCAGCCGTGTGCACTACGTGGAGACGCACGGCCCTGGCACGGCCCTGGGCGACCCCATCGAGGCGGGGGCCCTGGGCACGGTGCTGGGCGAGGGGCGGGACGCGGAGCGCGCGCTGCTCATCGGCTCGGTGAAGACGAACATCGGTCACCTGGAGGGCGCGGCGGGCATCGCCGGTCTGCTCAAGGTGGTGCTGGCGCTGTCGCACCGCCGCGTGCCGCCCAACCTGCACTTCGACGCGCCCAATCCGCTCATCGACTTCGGGACGCTGCGCCTGAAGGTCCCCGAGCGGCTGTCGCCCTGGCCCGCGGAGGACGAGAGGGCGCTCGCGGGCGTGAGCGCCTTCGGGTGGGGCGGGACGAACTGTCACCTGGTGCTGGAGGAGGCCCCGGGCTCGCGCGCGGAGCTCCTGCCGCTGGCGGCGTCGGATGCGGCGAGCCTGCGCGCCGAGGTCGAGAAGGTGGGGGCCCGCGCGTCTGACGCCGCGTCCCTCGAGACGCTGGCGGAGCTGTGCCAGCCGTGGGCGCGCGACGTGGGCGAGGGCTCGCACCGGGTGGCCTTCACGGCCCGCTCGCGCGCGGAGCTGGCGGAACAGGCCCGGGCCTTCCTGGCGGGGCAGGAGCGCGTCGGGCTGGTGGTGGGCAAGGGCGAGCGGCCCGCTCCGCGCATCGCCTTCGTGTGCACGCCCCAGGGCTCCCAGTGGGACGGCATGGGACGCGAGCTGCTGCACCGCGAGCCGGTGTTCCGCGCGAAGGTGGAGGCGCTGGACGCGGCCTTCCGGCCCCTGGCGGGCTGGTCGCTGGTGGAGGCGCTGGTGACGCCGCATCCGCGCGCCGAGGACGCGGACGTGGTGCAGCCGCTGCTCTTCGCGGTGCAGGTGGGGCTCGCGGCCTTGTGGCGCTCGTGGGGCGTGGAGCCGGAGGTGGTGGTGGGCCACAGCCTGGGCGAGGTGGTGGCCGCCTGCATCACCGGCGCGCTCGGCACCGAGGACTCCGTCTGGCTGGTGCACCACTACAGCCGGTTGCAGCAGCGCACCGCGGGCCGCAGCGGCATGGCGCTGGTGGGCCTGCCGGGCGTCGAGGTGGAGGTGCTGCTGACGCCCCTGGAGGGGCGGGTGGTGGTGGCGGGCTTCAACGACCCGTCGACGACGGTGGTGTCCGGTGAGGCGGGGGCGCTCGACGCGCTGCTCGCGGACCTGTCCTCGCACGGCGTGTTCTGCTCGCGCATCCCCGTCAACGTGGCCGCGCACAGCCCGGAGATGGACGCCATCCGCGAGGACCTGGACGCGGCCTTCGCGCGGATGAAGCCCCGGATGAGCGCTCCGCGCTGGGTGTCCACGGTGACGGGAGAGGACCTGGAGGGCGCGTCGCTGGAGGCGTCCTACTGGAGCCGCAACCTCCGCCAGCCGGTGCGCTTCACGCAGGCGGTGGAGAAGCTGGCGGCGGAGGGCATCGACACCTTCGTGGAGCTGAGCGCGCACCCGGTGATGCGTCGCTCGCTCGAGCAGGCGCTGGCCCGGACGGAGCGGAAGGCGCTGACGGTGGCCTCGATGCGGCGCGACGACGCGCGCGGGGGCCTGCTGGATGCGCTGGGCGCGCTGTACGCCTGGGGCGTGTCGGTCTGCTGGCCGGGGACTCCGACGGTGGACGGCGCGGTGCTGCTGCCGCTGTCCGCCCGGACGCCGCGGGCGCTGACGGACCTGGCGCGCTCGCTGGTGCCGCATTGCGACCCCGCGTCGTCGACGTCGCTCGCGGATATCGCCGCGACGCTGGCGCTGCACCGCTCCCCGCTGGACCAGCGACTGGCGCTCGTGGCCAGGGACCTGGCGGGCGCGCGCGAGGGGCTGGAGGCCTTCCTGCGGCAGGAGCCGCGTCCGGGGCTCGTGGTGGGACAGGGGCCCGCGTCCTCGCGGACGCCCGTGGTGTTCGTGTTCCCCGGCCAGGGCTCCCAGTGGGTGGGCATGGGGCGTGAGCTGCTCCGGAGCGAGCCCGTCTTCCGCGCGGCGATGGAGGACTGCGACGCGGCGCTGAAGGCCTTCGTGGACTGGTCGCTGCTCGAGGTGCTGGCGTCGAGTGATGCGGGCTGGCTGGAGCGCATCGACGTGGTGCAGCCCGCGCTCTTCTCCATGCAGGTGGGGCTCGCGCGGCTGTGGCGCTCGTGGGGCATCACCCCGGACGCGGTGGTGGGGCACAGCATGGGCGAGGTGGCCGCGGCGCACGTGGCTGGCGCCCTGACGCTGGAGGACGCGGCGCGCATCATCTGCCGCCGCAGCCGGCTGCTCCTTCGCACCAGCGGCCAGGGCGCCATGGCGGTGACGGAGCTGTCGCTCGACGAGGCGCGCGAGGTGCTGCGTGGCGTGGAGGACCGGCTCTCGGTGGCCGCGAGCAACAGCCCTCGCTCCACGGTGCTCTCCGGAGACCCCCAGGCGCTCCAGCAGGTGTTGGAGACGCTGACGCAGCGTCAGGTCTTCTGCCGGCCGGTGAAGGTCAACGTGGCCTCGCACAGCCCGCAGATGGAGCCGCTGCGCGCGGAGCTGTTGGAGCTGCTCGACGGGCTCTCCCCTCGCGCGAGCGAGGTGGCGCTGCACTCGACGGTGCTCGGGCGCGTGGCGGAGGGGACGGAGCTGACGCCCGCGTACTGGGTGCGCAACCTGAGAGAGCCGGTGCTGCTGTCGCAGGTGGTGGAGTCCCTGGTGGCCACGGGCCACGGGCTGTTCGTCGAGGTGAGCGCGCACCCGGTGCTGCTGCCCTCCATCGAGCAGACGCTCGCGCATCTGGGCAAGCCGGGCACGGTGCTGCCGTCCTTGCGGCGCGAGCAGCCCGAGCGGGTGGTGATGCTGGAGTCGCTCGGCCGCCTCTACACCGAGGGGCGCGAGGTCTCCTGGCGCGCGGTGACACCCGCGGAGGGCCGTCAGGTGTCGCTGCCCACGTACCCGTGGCAGCGGGACCGGTACTGGTTCCAGCCGGGCGCGGCGGGGGCTTCGCGGAGCGCGGGACAGGGACACGCGGTGCTCGGGGTGTCGCGCCGCTCCTCGCTCCGGCCGGGGGCGCGGTTCTGGGACGTGGATGTGGCGGTGGAGAAGCTGCCGTACCTGAAGGACCACCGCGTGCAGGGCACGGTGGTGCTCCCGGCGGCGGCCTATCTGGACTGGGCGCTGGCCGCGGCGCGCGAGGGGCTGGGCGAGGGGACGTGGGCCCTGGAGGACGTGCGCATCGACGAGGCGCTGGCGCTGCCCGAGGAGGGCTCGCGGCCGACGCAGCTCGTGCTGACGTCGGAGTCGGCGCAGGGCGCGTCGTTCAAGGTCTCCAGCTTCGTGCCCGTGTCGGGCGAGAGCGCGGAGGTGTGGACGGTGCACGCGTCCGGCACCGTGAGACCGCTGGCCACGGAGCCCACGCCGTCCGCTGTGTCGTTGGACGAGGTGAGACGTCGGTGCACGCAGGTCCGCGAGGGCTCCGCGCACTACGGCGAGATGGAGGAGCGCGGCCTGAGCTACGGCCCGACGTTCCAGGGGCTGCGCGAGGTGTGGCGTCGCGACGGTGAGGCGCTGGGGCGGCTGGAGGTGCCCGAGGCGCTGGGCGCCGTGCGAGGGCTGCACCCGGCGATGCTCGACGCGAGCCTGCAGGTGCTCCTGGAGGCGTTCCCGTCGGGCGGTGGCACCCACGTCCCGGTGCGCGTGCGCCGCTTCGCGGTGAGTCGCGCGGGCACGCCGGTGCGTTGGGCACACGCTCGCCTGTCGGAGCCCGCGGCAGGGGAGACGACTCGGCAGGGAGACGTGTGGCTCCTCGATGCGGAGGGCCTGCCGGTCGCCGAGGTGCGCGGCATGGTGCTGGCGCCCCTGGCGGGACAGCGGGACGCGCGTCTGGTGGCCCAGGACCGGGCGCTGTTCGAGATGGCGTGGCACCGCGTGGACGCGCCCGCGACGTCGCCGTCCGCGGAGGCGCCTTGGCTCGTGCTGATGGATGGCCAGGGGCATGGCGCCGCGCTCGTGAGCCAGCTCGAAGCGCGGGGCGGCACGTGCGTGAAGGTCGAGGTGGGGGCGGAGTTCCGCAAGCTCGGCGCCCGGCACTTCGCGGTGGCCCCCGGTTCGCGCGAGCACTTCCAACGACTGCTGACCGAGGCCTTCTCCGAGGGCGAGTCGTGCGGAGGCGTGGTGTACCTGTGGGCGCTCGAGGCCTCCGAGGTGGAGGTGTCCGGAGCCCGCGCGAGCGACGAGGCCGAGCGGCTGTGCGGCGGCGCGCTGCACCTGGTGCAGGAGTTGACCCGCGCGGGGTGGCGGACCGCGCCCCGGCTGTGGCTGGTGACGAAGGGCGCGCAGGCCGTGGGCGGAGAGCCCCGGGTGAACGCGGTGCAGGGCTCGCTGTGGGGCCTGGGCCGCGTGGTGTCGCACGAGCACCCGGAGCTGCGGTGCACCTGTGTCGATGTCGAGGCGCTGTCCCCGGACGCGGCGGCCTCGCTGCTGGCGGCGGAGCTGCTCGCGGGCGCGAAGGACGAGCAGGTCGCGCTGCGCACCCAGGGACGGCACGCGGCGCGACTGGCGCGGCGTCTCCCGGTGGATGCGTCGCGCGAGTCCACCGAGCCGAGGCTCCCCGTCGAGGGGCGCGCCTTCCGGGTGGAGATTCCCACGCCCGGTGTGCTGGACCGGTTGGTGGCGCGGGTGGCCGAGCGACGTCTTCCGGGGCGTGGCGAGGTGGAGGTCCAGGTGGAGGCGGCGGCCCTCAACTTCATCGACGTGATGAAGGCGATGGGCATCTACCCGGGCCTGCCTCCCGGGCCCGTCTCGCTGGGCGGTGAGTGCGCGGGCCGCGTGGTGTCCGTGGGTGAGGGCGTCACGGGGCTCTCTGTCGGACAGCGCGTGGTGGCGGTGGCCGGAGGCAGCCTGGGCTCGCACGTCATCGCGGACGCGCGCTTCGTGCGCCCGTGCCCCGAGGGCATGAGCGCCGAGGACGTGTCCACCGTGCCGCTCGTCTTCATGACGGCGTGGTACGCGCTGGAGCACCTGGGGCGGCTCCAGAAGGGGGAGCGAGTCCTCATCCACTCCGCGGCGGGCGGACTGGGACTCGCGGCGGTGCAGGTGGCCCAGGCCCGGGGCGCTGAAATCTTCGCCACCGCGGGCACGCCCGAGAAGCGCGAGTTCCTGCGCACCCTCGGCATCGCCCATGTCATGGACTCGCGCACGCTGGCCTTCGCCGACGAGGTGAAGCGCCTGACGAACGGCGAGGGCGTGGACGTGGTGCTCAACTCGCTCTCCGGTGACGCGATTCCGCGCGGCCTGGAGCTGCTCGGTCCGGAGGGGCGCTTCCTGGAGGTCGGCAAGCGCGACATCTACGACGGCCGCGCGCTGGAGCTCACGCCGTTCCGCAAGAGCATCTCGTACACGGCCATCGACCTGGCGGGACTCCAGGAGCGCAAGCCCGTGTTGTTCGCGCGGCTGCTCCAGGAGGTGATGGAGCAGGTGGAGTCGGGCGCGCTGCGACCGCTGCCGTACCAGCGCTTCCCCGTCTCGCGGGTGGCGGACGCCTTCCGTGAGATGGCGCAGGGTCGGCACACCGGCAAGCTCGTCATCGGCATGGAGGACCCCTCGCTGAAGGTGGCCCCCGCGCGCTCGGGCTTCCGCGTGCGAGCGGACGGCACGTATCTGGTGACGGGTGGTCTGGGTGGACTGGGCCTCTCCGCGGCGAAGTGGCTGGTGGAGCACGGCGCGCGGAACCTGCTCCTGATGGGTCGCTCGTCTCCGTCGGAGACCGCGCGCAAGACGCTGACGGAGCTGGAGACGCAGGGCGCGCGAGTCGTCGTGGCCCAGGCCGACGTCGCGGACGCGGAGCAACTGCGCGCCGCGCTGGCCAGGACGCGTGACGGAGCGCTGCCGCCCCTGCGCGGCGTGCTGCACTGCGCGGGCGTGCTGGAGGACGCCACCCTGGCGCGACTGACGCCGTCGCACCTGCGCACGGTGATGGCGCCAAAGGTGCGCGGCGCGTGGAACCTGCACGAGCTGACGCGAGGCGAGGTCCTGGACTTCTTCGTCCTCTATTCGTCCGTGGCGTCGCTGCTGGGCCTGCCGGGCCAGGGCAACTACGCGGCGGCGAACGCGGCGATGGACTCGCTGGCGCACCACCGGCGCGCGGTGGGGCTGCCCGCGACGAGCGTCAACTGGGGGCCGTTCTCCGACGTGGGCCTGGCCGCCGCGCAGTCCAACCGTGGCGAGCGCCTGGCGTACCAGGGCATGGCGAGCTTCGTCGCGCGTGAAGGAGAGGAGCTGCTCCAGCGGCTGCTCGACGAGGGCGCCACGCAGGCCGCCGCGGTGCGCCTGGACGTGCGCCAGTGGCTGGAGTTCTTCCCCTCCGTGGCGCCGCTGCGCGTCTGGTCCGAGCTGAGCGCGGAGGGACGCGGCGAGGTGGCCCGTCCCGGCTCGGACTTCCTGGGCACGCTGAAGCAGGCGGAGCCGGGCGCGCGCCTGGAGATGCTGGAATCACACCTGCGCGAGCGGATTGCCCAGGTGCTGCGGCTGGAGCCCTCGCGCGTGGGCCGGGCGGACCCGTTCCGGGCGCTGGGCCTGGACTCGCTGATGAGCCTGGAGCTTCGCAACCGTGTCGAGGCATCCCTGGGGCTCAAGCTCTCCGCGACGCTCCTGTGGACGCACTCCACGCTCGGCGCGCTGAGCGTCCACCTGCTCGAAAGACTCGAGCTCGCGCCGGTGCGCGAGCCCTCAACCCCTTCGCCGTCGAAGGCGAACCAGGAGCGTCCAGCCGACGAGTCCGCCGCGGAGCTCGCGGCCCTCTCGGATGAGCACCTGCTGGACCTCTTCGACGATGCGCTGACCGCGCTGGAGAACGAATCGTGAGTGACGCGACCAAGGAGAACGAACTGAAGCAGCGCATGGCTCGCGCCGTGCTCGCGATGCAGAAGGTGCAGGCGAAGCTCGACACGCTCGAGAAGGCGCGCACCGAGCCCATCGCCATCGTCGGCATGGGGTGCCGCTTCCCGGGTGGGGCGGACTCGCCCGAGGCCTACTGGAAGCTGCTCGACGAGGGCCGGGACGCCGTGCGCCGTGAGCCGGCGTCGCGCCGCACGGGCGCCGACACGGGCACGCCGCGCTGGGGCGGGTACCTGGACGAGGTGGACGGCTTCGACGCGGACTTCTTCGGCATCTCCCCGCGCGAGGCGGCGAGCCTGGACCCGCAGCAGCGGCTGCTGCTGGAGGTGAGCTGGGAGGCGCTGGAGGACGCGGGGCAGAACCCGGAGAAGCTCCTGGGCTCGTCCACGGGCGTCTTCGTGGGCATCACCGGCAACGACTACGAGCGCGTGCTGCCCATGGGCGCGGACCAGCTCGACGCGTACTACATCACGGGCAACGGCCACTGCTTCCCGCCCGGTCGCATCTCCTACGTGCTGGGCCTCCAGGGGCCGAGCCTCGCGGTGGACACGGCGTGCTCGTCGTCGCTCGTCGCGGTGCACCTGGCCTGTCAGAGCCTGCGGCTGGGCGAGTGCAACCTGGCGCTCGCGGGCGGCGTCAACCTCATCCTGGACTCGCTGAGCACGGAGATGATTGCCCGCACGCAGTCGCTGTCTCCGAACGGGCGGTGCAGCACCTTCGATGCGTGGGCCAACGGCTTCGTGCGCGGTGAGGGCTGCGGCGTCATCGTGCTCAAGCGCCTGTCGGACGCGCAGGCGGACGGGGATACCATCCTCGCCGTGGTGCGGGGCTCGGCCATCAATCAGGACGGCCGCTCGACGGGGCTGACGGCGCCGAACGTGCTCGCGCAGCAGGCGCTCCTGCGCCAGGCGCTGGCGAACGCGCGCGTGGAGCCCTCGGCCATCGGCTACATCGAGGCGCACGGCACGGGCACATCGCTGGGTGACCCCATCGAGGTGGAGGCCCTGGCCGACGTGGTGGGCGCGCCGAGGGCGGATGGGAGCCAGTGCGCGCTGGCGTCCGTGAAGACGAACCTGGGCCACCTGGAGTCCGCGGCGGGCATCGCGGGCCTGATGAAGGTGGTGCTGTCGATGCGCAACGAGCGCATCCCCAAGCACCTGAACTTCACCCGGCTCAACCCGCGCATCCGCATGGACGGTACGGCCTTCGTCATCCCGGCGGAGAGCGCGCTGCCGTGGGCCCGCTCGCAGAAGCCGAGGCTCGCGGGCGTCAGCTCGTTCGGCATGAGCGGGACCAACGCGCACGTCGTGCTGGAGGAGGCGCCCGTGCGCGCGGTGCCTTCGGCGGCGCCGAGCCGGCCCCCCTCGAACCTGCTGCTCCTGACGGCGAAGTCGGAGGACGCGCTCGCCGAGCAGGTCCGTCAGTACGCGAGCCACCTGTCCGCGCACCCGGAGCTGGACGCGGCGGACGTGTGCTTCACCGCGAACACCACGCGAGCGCGCTTTGCTCACCGTCTGGCGGTGGTGGGCGGCTCGACGCAGGCGCTGGCGGAGGCGCTGCAGGGCTTCGCGAAGGGGGACGTCTCGGACGCCGTGGCCTCGGCGGAGGCCGCGCCCCAGGCCCCGCGGGTGGCCTTCCTGTTCACGGGGCAGGGCAGCCAGTACGTGGGCATGGGCCGTGAGCTGTACGCGACCTCGCCCGTGTTCCGTGAGGCGCTGGACCGGTGCGCCGCGCTGCTGAAGCCCCGCATGGAGCTGCTGTCGGTGCTCTTCCCGGCGGAGGGCGCGACGTCGCCCATCGACCAGACGGAGTACAGCCAGCCGGCGCTGTTCGCGCTGGAGTACGCGCTGGCGCAGGTGTGGAAGAGTTGGGGCGTGGTGCCGCACGCGGTGATGGGCCACAGCGTGGGCGAGTTCGCCGCCGCCGTCGTCGCGGGCCACCTGTCCCTGGAGGATGGCCTCGCGCTCATCGCGGAGCGCGGCCGGCTGATGCAGGCGCTGCCCTCGGGAGGCGCGATGCTCAGCGTCTTCGCCACCGAGGCCCAGGTGCAGCCGCTGCTGGAGCCGCACCGGAGCCAGGTGTCGCTGGCCTGCCTCAACGCTCCTGGCCAGGTGGTGTTGTCCGGTGCGGGAGAGGTGATTGCGCGGCTGGACCAGGAACTCCAGGCGAAGGGCGTGCGCACCAAGGCGCTCGTCGTCTCGCACGCGTTCCACTCGCCGCTGATGGACCCGATGCTGGAGGCGCTGGAGTCCCAGGCGGCTCGCGTCAAGGTGCTGCCGGGGACGATTCCCCTCGTGTCGAACGTGACGGGCCGGCCCGTGGGCGCTGGCGAGCTGGGCGCGCCAGGGTACTGGCGTCGTCATGCGCGTGAGGCCGTGCGCTTCCAGGAGGGCATGGAGTCGCTGCGCGAGCTGGGCATCGACGTGTTCGTCGAGGTGGGACCCACGGCCACGCTGCTGGGCCTGGGCCGCGCGTGCCTGGGAGAGCAGCCGGCGTGGATTGCCTCGCTGCGCAAGGGGCGTCCCGACGCGGAGCAGTTGCTTGGCGCCCTGGGGCGGCTGTTCCTCCGGGGCCAGGATGTGAACTGGCGCGCGGTGGACGCGGAGCCCTCGCGACAGAAGGTGGCCCTGCCCACCTACCCGTGGCGCCGTCAGCGTCACTGGCCGTCGGAGTCTCCTCGTCTCGCGGCGGGGCGCTCGGAAAGCGCCACGGTGCACGGCGCGGTGACGGAGCTGGACGCGGGCTCGCTCTTCCAGGTGCGTTGGGAGGAGTCGACGGCGAGCGGGCAGGGCGTCCCGGGTGCCTGGATGCTGCTGTGCGACCAGGGCGGCGTGGGTGAGGCGCTGGCCGCGCGCTTCGAGCAGCAGGGCGTTCCGCACGTGAAGGTCTACGCGGGGGCCGCCTCCGCTCCGGGGGCCCTGGCCGTGGACCCGGCGGACGGCGTGGCGCTGGCGAAGCTGTGGAGGGAGGCCTTCCCGGCGAACCTGCCGCGCGCGGGCGTGGTGCACCTGTGGGGTCTGGATGCGTCGGGCGTGGAGTCGCCCGGAGCGCTGCGGACCAGCTCCCGGGAGCGCTGCATCAGCGTGGTCTCCGCGCTGCGAGCGCTCGAGTCCTCGTCGGAGCTGACCGGCCGACTGTGGGTGGTGACGCGCGGGGCCTGCGCGGTGGAGTCCTCGGCGGTCGACCCGTCGCAGGCGCTCTTGTGGGGCCTGGGCCGCGTGGCGGCGCTGGAGCATCCGGAGCGCTGGGGCGGGCTGGTGGACGTGGAGAAGGCGGAGGGCGAGCCGCTGGCGGATGCCCTCATGCACGGCGCGGGTGAGGGCGAGGAGCAGGTCGCGCTCCGGAACGGGCGTCGGTTCGTCCCCCGGCTGGAGTCGAAGCCGCTCCCCACGGCGAAGGCCACGACGCTGGCCTCGGCGGCGACGTACCTCGTCACGGGCGGCCAGGGAGAGCTCGGACTGCAGGTGGCGTGCTGGATGGTGAAGCAGGGTGCGCGGCACCTGGTGCTCACGGCGCGCAGCGCCTTCCCCGAGCGCTCCGAGTGGGAGGCCCTGGAGGCGCGCGGTGGTGACGTGGCCGTGCGCATCGCGGCGGTGAAGGAGATGGAGGCCGCGGGAGCGACGGTGGTGCTCGCGCGCGCGGACGTCTCCCGTCGTGAGCAGATGGTGGCGTTGCTGGAGAACGTGCGCGCGACGATGCCCGCGCTCAAGGGCGTGGTCCACGCGGCGGGTGTCTCCACGCACGCGCGACTGCGGGAGCTGGATGCCTCCGCGCTCGACGCCGTGCTGGCGCCGAAGGTCGAGGGCGCGTGGCACCTGCATGCGCTGACGCAAGGGGACTCGCTGGACTTCTTCGTCCTCTTCTCGTCCATCTCGGCGGTCTGGGGCTCGGTGGGCTCCGGACACTACGCGGCGGGCAACGCGTTCCTGGATGCGCTCGCGCAGCACCGGCGCGCACAGGGGCTTGTCGCGACGAGCATCAACTGGGGCCCGTGGGCGGGCCGGGGTATGGCGTCGCCGGATGCGCAGCGGTGGCTCGCGAACATGGGCGTGGACTCCCTGGAGACCCAGGAGGGGGTCGCGTGGTTCGAGCGGCTGCTCGGCGCGGACGTCACGCAGGCCACGGTGGCGCGCGTGCGGTGGGAGCGCTTCAAGCCCATCTATGAAGCCCGTGGTCCTCGGCCGTTCCTTGTGGCGATGGGGACGAAGGCCGTGGAGACCTCGGCTGCGCCGACGGCGAGCGCCGCGCCCGTGCTGGGGCGGGACGAGCTGGAGGCGGCGGTGCGCCAGCAGGTCGCGGGGGTGCTCGGGCTGGACCCGAAGCGGCCGATTCCCGCGGGACGCGGCTTCGCGGACCTGGGGATGGACTCGCTGATGGCGGTGGAGCTGAAGGAGCGGCTCCAGCGCGTGGTGGGGCAGTCGTTGCCGGCGACGCTGGCCTTCAATCATCCCAATGTGCAGGCGCTCACCGAGCACCTGCTGAGCCTCGTGGAGGAGAAGAAGCCTCGCGCGGAGGCCCCCAAGGCCGTCGCTCGCACGGACGAGCCCATCGCCATCATCGGCATGGCTTGCCGCTTCCCGGGGGACGCGAACACGCCCGAGGCGTACTGGCGCCTGTTGCGCGACGGCGTGGATGCTACGGTGGAGGTGCCGGCGGACCGCTGGGATGTGGAGGCGCTGTTCGACTCGGACCCGGAGGCGCCGGGGAAGATGTACATGCGCAAGGGCGGCTTCCTGCGCGACGTGGCGGGCTTCGAGCCGCAGTTCTTCGGCATCTCCCCGCGCGAGGCCGAGAGCATGGACCCGCAGCAGCGCCTGCTGCTGGAGGTCGGCTGGGAGGCGCTGGAGCGCTCGGGCATCAACGCGGATTCACTGCGAGAGACGAACACGGGCGTCTTCGTGGGCGTCACCGCGTCGGACTACTCGCGCGTCATCCTCAATCAGGACGCGGCGGCGGTGGATGCGTACTTCGCCTCGGGCACCTCGCTGAACGTGGTCGCCGGTCGCCTGTCGTTCGCGCTCGGGCTGCACGGTCCGAGCATGGCGGTGGACACGGCGTGCTCGTCGTCGCTGGTGGCACTGCACCTGGCCTGCCAGAGCCTGCGCAATGGTGAGTCCACGCTCGCGCTGTCGGGCGGCGTGAATCTCATCCTCACGCCCGAGGCCACGCTGTCCATCTGCAAGGCGCACATGCTCTCGCCGGAGGGTCGGTGCAAGACGTTCGACGCCTCGGCCGACGGGTTCGCGCGCGGCGAGGGCTGCGGCGTGCTGGTGCTGAAGCGGTTGTCGGATGCGATTGCGGACGGGAACGAAGTGCTGGCGGTGATTCGCGGGACGGCGGTGAACCACGACGGTCCGAGCAGCGGGCTGACGGTGCCGAACGGGATGGCGCAGCAGGCGGTGATACGCCAGGCGCTGGAGAACGGAGGGGTGAAGGCGACGGAGGTCAGCTACCTGGAGGCGCACGGGACGGGGACGTCGCTGGGAGACCCGATTGAAGTGGACGCGATGTGGGGAGCGCTGGGTGAGGGGCGGAGCGGAGAGTCGCTGTGGCTGGGCTCGGCGAAGACGAACCTGGGGCACCTGGAGTCGGCGGCGGGAGTGGCGGCGGTGATGAAGGTGGTGCTGTCGCTGAAGAACAAGCAGTTGCCGCCGCACCTGCACTTCAAGACGCCGAACCCGCACATCGGCTGGGACCGGATGGCGGTGGAGGTACCGACGAAGCTGACGCAGTGGGAGCCCAAGCAGGGACGTCGTCTGGCCGGTGTCAGCTCGTTCGGCTTCAGCGGCACCAACGCTCACGTGGTCCTCGAGGAGGCCCCCGCGCCGCGCGAGATGCCCGCATTCCAGGAGCGCCCGAAGCACGTGCTGGTGCTTTCGGCGCGAAGCGCGAGCGCGCTGGAGGAGCAGGCGAAGCAGTACGCGGGAGCGCTGGGTGGGGCTGCGGTGGGAGACGTGTGCTTCACGGCGTCGGTGGGGAGGACGCACCTGGAGCAGCGGCTCGCGGTGGTAGGCGCTTCAGCGGAGGAGCTGAAGACGAAGCTGGAGCGCACCGTGGCGGGCGAAGCCGTGGCCGGAGTGGTGAAGGGGCAGGCGGTGGGGAAGGAGAAGAGGAAGGTGGCCTTCCTCTTCACGGGCCAGGGAAGCCAGTACGTGGGGATGGGAGAGGAGCTGTACCGGACGCAGCCGGCCTTCAAGGAAGCACTGGAAGAGTGCGCGAAGGTGCTGGAGGGAGTGCTGGAGAAGCCGCTGCTGGAGGTGATGTTCGGCCAGGGCAGCGAGCTGGACGAGACGAGGTACACGCAGCCGGCGCTCTTCGCGGTGGAGTACGCGCTGTGGAGGATGTGGAGGAGTTGGGGAGTGGAGGCGGACGCGGTGCTGGGGCACAGCGTGGGGGAGTACGTGGCGGCGGTGGTGGCCGGCGTCATGGGAGTGGAGGACGCGCTGAAGCTGGTGGCGGAGCGAGGCCGGCTGATGCAGGCGCTGGGCGGGGAGGGGGAGATGGTGGCGGTGGAGGCACCGGAGGAGTGGAT
>NZ_SRLW01000489.1:0-4512 GCF_006518215.1 Myxococcus sp. AB025B | reverse complement strand
GGTGGGCCTAGACGGTCCACACGCGGTTGGCGGTCAGCTCCATGCGGGCGAGGCGACGCTTGAGCGTCGGGTCCACGGCGCCGGTGGAGGCCCATTTGGGCACCACGAAGTGCAGCTCCGCGTTGTAGAGCTTGGCGGCGCTGGCCAAGAGGCTCCAGCGGTTCTCCGCGGTCGGCTCCTCCACCATGCTCGGGGTGACGATCTCCAGGATGATGGGTGTGCGCGCCGAATCCGACTGGCGGCAGGTGAAGTCGGGACGCGCATCCTCGATGGTGCCCGACAGGATGGGAGGCGGCATGAAGCCGGGCAGACGGGCCTTGATGTCCGTGTATCCGATGGTGCGGAAGTACTCGGCCATGAGCCACAGGAGCCGGCGGCGCTCCTCGTCTTCAACCACCGGCTCGCAGCCCGGATTGAAAAGGACCTCTTTTTCGTTATTGGTGTCCATGGCTCCCCTGAAGCTGTCCGCAGGGATGGAGGGGGGCAATGGAATGGGCCTGCCTGCCAGTGACGGTTGGTCGCAGGGCAGGCGACGGGGCACGACGCTCCGGTCGCCCCTGGACGTGGACCTCCCGACGACTCGGTGACAGAGTCCGCCGCCGAACAGTGGCTCCTCGTCCTTCCGCACACGTCTACCGCCGACTCCTCGGCTATCTGCGTCCCTACCGCCCGTTGCTCGCGGCGGGAGTGGGCGCGTCCCTGGTCGCCGCGATGGCCACGTCCGCGTACGCGTGGGTCGTCGGTCCGCTGTTGCGCGCGGTGCTCACCAGTCAGCCCGTCACGGTGGCGGGCGTGTCGCTGCCGGGTGATGCGTTGTTGCGACGGCTGCCGCTGGTGGTCGTCGCGCTCGCGCTGGTGAAGGCCGCGGCCCAGTTCCTCCAGGGCGGGCTGATGCAGCGGCTGGGCCAGCGGGTGATGGCGGATTTGAGAGGCTTCCTCTACGGGCGCCTGCTCGGACAGCCGCCCGCGTTCTTCGAGCGGCGTCACTCGGGAGAGCTGCTCGCGCGCTTCACGTCGGACGTGCCGATGGTGGAGTTCTCCATCACGCAGGCGCTGTCATCGTACGTGAAGGATGGGCTGCAGGCGTTGGCCCTGTTGACGACGTGCTTCCTCATCGACGCGAAGCTTTTCCTCTTCACGTTCATCGTGGTGCCGGTGACCGTGCTGCCCATCAATCGCTTCGCCCGCTCGCTGAAGAAGGTCGCCGCCCGCTCGCTGCAGAGCCTGGGCGTGCAGACGTCGCTGATGGCCGAGCAGCTTCAGAACCTGCCGGTGGTGCAGGCCTACGGCGGGCAGGCGCGGGCGCTCGAGGCCTTCGACGTGGAGGCGGACAAGTACCTGGGCGAGATGCGCCGCTCGCTGTTCCTGCGCGGCGCGGTGAGCCCCACGGTGGAGCTGCTCGGCATCGCGGGCGTGGCCATGGCGGTGGCGTGGGGGGCGCGCGCCGTGTCGGCGGACCCGGAGCTGGCCGGGCGGCTGTTGTCGTTCCTGGCCGCGGCGCTGCTCCTGTACCAGCCGGTGAAGTCGCTGAGCGGCACGCTGTCGCAGGTGCTCACGGGCCTGGCCGCGGCGGAGCGGCTGTTCGCCATCGCGGACGAGCCTTCGCCTCCGGACACGGGTGACGACGCGCGGCCGCTGTCGAAGGCGCTGGTGCTCAAGGACGTGAAGGCCACGTACCAGGACGGACGCGAGGCGCTGCGCGGCGTGGACCTGGTGGTGCCCGCGGGCAAGCGCGTGGCGTTGGTGGGGCCGTCCGGCGCGGGGAAGACGACGCTGTTCTCCGTGCTGCTGGGCTTCCTGCCGACGTCGGGCGGACAGGTGTTGTGGGACGACACGCCGCTGTCGTCGCTCAAGCCGTCGAGCGTGCGCGGGCAGCTCGCGTGGGTGCCGCAGGAGCCGGTGCTGTTCTCGGGGACGGTGCGCCACAACCTGCGCCTGGGGCGACCGGAGGCGACGGACGCGGAGCTGTGGGAGGCGCTGAAGCTGGCGCACGCGGAGGACTTCGTGCGCGCGCTGCCGGGTGGACTGGACGAGTCCGTGGGTGAGCGCGGCGCGCGGCTGTCGGGCGGACAGCGGCAGCGGCTGGCGCTGGCCCGCGCGTTCCTGTGCAAGCCGTCGGTGTTGCTGCTGGACGAGCCGACGAGCGCGCTGGACGCGGCGAGCGAGGCCGCGGTGGGCGCGGGGCTGGAGACGCTGATGCGCGGGCGCACGGTGCTGGTGATTGCGCACCGGTTGTCCACCGTGCGCGACGCGGACGTCATCGCCGTGGTGGAGGAAGGCCGCATCGTCGAGGCGGGCACCCACGCGGAGCTGCTCGCGCTGCGCGGCCGGTACACGCGCCTGCTGGGTGAAGGCGCGGTCGCCGCGTAAGGCTTCCTGCCGGACACCCGCGCGCGCGGCGCTTGCCTCCGGGCACCTGCTCTGCCAGCGTCCCGAGCGCGTCATGCGTCACCGGGAGCCCCTGTCCCTCAACGCGCTGCTCCTGGTGCCCTCCCTGGCACTCGCCGCCCTCGCGTGCGTGGCGGTGTCCGCGCGCCAGGGGGTGCTCGCCGCCGCCACCACCAGCACCCTCGTCCTGGTCCCCGTCGTCTTCCGATTGTGGACCCGCACCTGGTACCGCGGGCTCGTCGTGCGGGGCCTGGGCATCTTCTTCATCGGCATGCACGTGCCGCTCCTGCTCGCCGGCGCCCTCGCCTACGGCCGCATCGGCTGCGCCGAGGGCGGGTGCCCGCAGCTCTACCTGCTGGGTGTGCTCGCCTCCCCCATCGCCGGCGCGCTCTCCACCGTCGTGTACTGGCTCATCGGTCGTCCTCCAGTCTGAATTCCAAGAATTACCTGGAGAGACTAGTCTATCCGGGAATGCTTGTTACTCTGCGGCCCCGTCTCGCCCCTGCACTCTGCGTCGCCTCGGCCGTGCCGGTCACTGTCGTCGTGTGGTGCTTCACGCTCGCACCGCTGATGAACGGCCCGGAGGCGTTGGCGGAGGTGGTGGACGCAGCGGGTCCTTTCGCCGCGATGGTGGCCCTGTCGTTGCTGGTGGAGCTTCCGCTGTTGTCGCTGGCCCTGGCGAGCACGGGGCTGGGTCGTCGGGTACCGCTGGCGGTGATGCTGGGCATGGCCACGCTGCCGTGGATGGTGGGGCTGCTCGGCACCGAGGTGCTGGTGGGCCGCGCGATGTCCAGCCTGACTCGGCTGTCCACGCAGGACACCGCGCTGGATGTCGCCCTGAGCACCGGCCAGGCCATGGCCCCCCGACTGTTGGGCGCGTGGACGAGCACCGCGCTGTTGCTGGGACTCTCGCTGGGGCTGGCGCTGGCGCGCTTCGGCCCTGCGTGCGCGGACGAGGCCGGGGGCGCGCGGCGTGCCCGGGGGCTGCTGCTGGCCAGCGGGGTGACGGCGGCGCTGGCGTCCGTGGCGGCGGTGGGCGCGCTGGAGGCGCGTCACTTCCTGGAGATGCTCACCGGCCTGGGAGAGGTGCCCCATGCCGGGCGCGAGGAGTGGGTGTCCTTCGGCATGGAGTCCGCCGTGCGGCTGCGCGAGCTGCGGTGGATGTGCACGTCGGTCCTGGTCGTGCTGGGCATCATGCTGCTGGCGCGCGGCCTGAGCCGCCAGGACCCCTCCCACCGCAGACCGCGCTGGGTCCCCAGGCTGGTGCCCGCGGCCGCCGTGACGGCGCTGCTGGTGATGGACCTGCACCCGGTGCGCTCGGTGGCGCGCACCACCCACGTCACCCTGCCCCGAGACACGGTGCCCACCACGCTGGACATGCTGCGACTGCTCGGCCTGGAGATCGCCCCCGCTCAGAGCAGCCAGATGAGCAACAGGAGGCCCACCACCACCCCCACGCCGAACACGGCGAGCATCACCATGCCCTCGGAGCCGCGCGACACCGGCGGCGCCACCTCGTGAGGATGCGGCGCGCCGAACACGTACTGGACCTGCTCCTCCTGCGACGACGGCTCGGGCGTGACGGGCGGGGACACGGGCGCGGACTCCAGTGAGGGCAACGTGGGCTCGGACGGGCGCTGGGACTCACGGACGATGACGCCCGCGCCGGCCATCTCCAGGCCCTCGCGGGCGAGCGCCAGCACGCGCTGCATGTGGAGGATGTAGCGGTCCTGGCCGGTGTACGTGCCCATCGCCTGGGCGGCGCGCACGAGCCGGTGGGGGACCAACTGGGGGTCCGCCTTCACCACGGGCACCGTGGGGCCGCCGTGGGCCTCCACGCGGCCGGTGCGCACGCCCTCGCCGCTGGCCCACATGTAGTGGTCCTCCAGCAGCGTCAGCTCCTGCCTGCGCACGCGCCCATCGGAGTCCACCTGGGACATCAGCTCCGCGCCGTCGGTCCCCATGTGCCAGACGGTGCGCAGCCCGTTCTCTCCCGGCGGACCCTCCACCGCGTGGACGCGGGAGAGGGCCAGCACCGCGGTCTTCAACGTCTCCGGCGAGGACTCGGCCATTCGGGATGGGAGACTAGGTGCGCCGGCTCCGAAACGGAAGGCGGCCATGCCC
>NZ_SRLW01000488.1:0-4558 GCF_006518215.1 Myxococcus sp. AB025B | reverse complement strand
CTCCTCCACCCTCCCTCTCAGCACCAGCGTGTTCGCGAAGTACCCGATCAGCCCTTCCGTCTCCGCGTGCGTACGCCCTGCAATCGGGAACCCCACCACCACTTCCCGCTGCCCCGCGTGCCTCGACAGCACCACCTGGTACGCGCTCAGCAGCACCATGAAGGGCGTCACCCCTTCACGACGGCTCACCTCCTCCACCTTCCTCCACAGCTCCTTCGGCCACTGCGTCTGGACGAAGCCACCCCGGAAGCTCTGCGCCGCCGGCCTCGGCTTGTCCGTCACCAGCTCCAACGCCCTTGGCGCCCCTTCCAACTGCTTGCGCCAGTACTCCACCTGCTGCTCCAGCACTTCCCCCTGCAACCACCCTCGCTGCCACTCCGCATAGTCCCCGTACTGCACCGGCAGCTCGCCCAGCGGCGACGGCTTCCCCTCCGCATACGCCCCGTAGAGCGCCGCCACCTCCCTCACCAACAGCCCCGTCGACCAGCCGTCCGACACGATGTGGTGCAGCACCACCACCAACACGTGCTCCTCTTCAGACAGCCTCACCAACGTGGCTCGCAGCAGCGGCCCTCTCGACAGATTGAACGGCCGCGCGACCTCCTCGCCGACGAGACGCAGCAACGTCGCCTCTCGCTCCGTCTCCTCGTGCAGCTCGACTCGACGGAACTGGAACGGCGATGGTGGGGAGATCACCTGCACGGGCACACCGCCCTCATCAGGGAAGCTGGTGCGCAGGTTCTCGTGACGACGAATCACCTCGGAGAACGCTCGCTCCAGCGCCTCCACATCGAGGGCCCCCTCCAACCGGAGCGCCGACGGGACGTTGTACGTGACGCTCCCAGGCTCGAGCTTGTCGAGGAACCACAGGCGCTGCTGAGCGAAGGACAACGGCAGTGCCCCCTGACGCGCGGAGGGCCTCAAGGCCGGCACCGAGACGGCTCGCGCGACCTGCTCCACCTTGCGCGCAAGTCCCTCCAGCGTGGGCGCCTCGAAGAGCGCCCTCAGCGGCACCTCCACACCCAGCGAGCCACGCAGCCGCGCCACCACCTGCGTCGCGATGAGCGAATGCCCACCCAGCGCGAAGAAGTCATCGTGACGACTCACGCGCTCGACTCGCAGGACCTCCTTCCAGATGGAGGCCAGTGACTCCTCCATCGGCGTCGCGGGCGGCACATGCACCGCGCCTGAAGCCAGAGCCCCCGCCTCCGGTTCGGGCAACGCCCGGCGATCCAGCTTGCCGTTCGGCGTCAGCGGCAACGCCTCCAGCACCATGAAGCCCGAGGGCACCATGTGCGCCGGCAGGCGCTCCTGGAGGAAGCCTCGCAACATCCCCAGGTCCACGACTCCCGAGGCACTCGCGATGACATACGCGACCAGCCGCTTGTCACCAGCCCCGTCCTCGCGAGCCACCACCACCGCGTCACCCACCGAGGGATGTTCACGAAGGACCGCCGCCACCTCTCCCGGCTCCACGCGGAAGCCACGCACCTTCACCTGGAAGTCCGCGCGGCCCAGGAACTCCACCCTGCCATCCGCGAGCCACCGCACCCTGTCCCCCGTGCGGTACATCCGAGCCCCCGACACAGGGCTGAACGGGTCCGGACCGAAACGCTCCGCCGTCAGGTCAGGGCGCCCCAGATACCCACGCGCCACCTGCTCGCCGCCGATGAACAGCTCCCCGGGCACTCCGGTCGGCACCGGACGCAGCTCGGCATCCAGCACGTACACGCGCGTCTTCGCCAACGACCGCCCCAGCGGCACGGTCGCCGCCCGGACCATCGCATCCACCGGCCCGGCGAGCACCCCCACGGTCGTCTCCGTGGGGCCGTAGTGGTTGAACACCTCCAGCGTCGGGGCCAGGGCTCGCACCTGCTCCACCAGCGCCCACGTCGAGGATTCGCCACCCAGGACCAGTCGCTTGCGAGGCAGCACTCGCGCCGGCTCCGGCGCCGTCAACCAGGCGGAGAGGTGCGCGGGCACCATCTTCACGCAGTCCACCGGGTGACGCTGGAAGTACTCCGCCACGCCCACGGGATTCCCCATGCGCTCGGACGAGAGGACATGCAGCACGCCTCCCGTGCACAGCGCCGGGAACAGCACCGTGTTGCCCAGGTCCGCGCCGAAGGTGGACACCAACGCGAAGCTCGCGCACTCACGCAGCCCGAGCCGCTCAATCGCTGCCTGGACGTAGTTGACCAGCGCCCCGTGCGACACGGCCACGCCCTTGGGACGCCCCGTGCTGCCCGAGGTGAACAACACGTATGCGGTGTTCTCCGGCGCGACCCGCACGGCCGGCGCGGCTGCTGAATGCCCCGCTAGCAGCGCGGCGTCCCGGTCCATCAACACCCGATGCGCGGCGCAGGTCTCGAACGAAGCAGCGTGACGAGCCTCCGTCACCACGACGGGCGCGGCGACCTCCTCCACGAGCACGCGCAGACGCGTCGCGGGCTGTGCTGGCTCCAGCGGCACGTAGGCGCCTCCGGCCTTCAGGACACCCAGCAGCGCCACCACCAACTCCACGCTCCGCTCCAGGCACAGCGCCACCGGGACATCCGGCCCGACGCCGAGCTCCCGCAGATGCCTCGCGAGCTGATTGGCTCGTGCGTCGAGCTGCGCGTACGACAGCAGCGCGTCCTCGTAGCGCACGGCGGGCGCCGTGGGGGTCCGGGCCGCCTGTTGCTCGATGAGCACATGCAACGGCGCCGCGTTCGAGAAGTCCGCAGGGGTCGTGGACCACGAGTCCAGGACCTGTTGTCGCTCGGCTGGCGTCATCAGCGGCAGCGCGGAGAGGCGCTGACCAGGGTTCGCGGTGATTGCCTCCAGCAGCACCTGGAGGTGCGCCACCATGCGCGCCGCCGTGGACTCGGAGAAGAGGTCGGAGTTGAACAGCAGTGTCCCCGTGATTCCCTCCGAGGTCTCGCTCAGGTTCAGGGACAGCTCGAAGCGCGCGGCCTCCGTGCCCTCCGTCTCCAACGGCACGAGGGACAACGCGGGGAGCTCGAGCGACTCCACCGGAGCGTTCTGCAGGACGAACAGGACCTGGAACAGCGCGGTGCGGCTCAGGTCGCGGACGGGACGCAGCGCCTCCACCAGCTTCTCGAAGGGGAGGTCCTGGTGCTCATAGGCCCCGAGCGTGGTCTCTCGGACCTGGGCCAGCAGTTGGAGGAACGTCTCCGCGGGATGCACCCGCGCGCGCAGGACCAGCGTGTTGACGAAGAAGCCGATGAGGCCCTCGGTCTCCGCATACCGGCGGCCCGCGATGGGCGAACCCACGCTGATGTCGTCCTGCCCCGAGTAGCGGGACAGCAACACCTGGAACGCCGAGAGCAGCACCATGAAGGGGGTGGTTCCCGTCTCACGAGCCAGCGCGCCCACCGCGTCTCGCAGCGCGACGGGAAGCCGTACAGGGACGGTGGCGCCTCGTTGGGATTGGACTGAGGGACGAGGCCCCTCGATGGGCAACTCCAGATGCGGGGGCGCTCCGGCGAGCCGCTCCCTCCACCAGTCGAGCTGCGTCTCCAGTCGCGCTCCGCTCAGCCACTCGCGTTGCCAGAGCGCGTAGTCCGCGTACTGCACGGGGAGCACGGGCAGCGGTGCCTGTTGTCCCTCGGAGAAGGCCACGTAGAGCGCGCCGAGCTCTCGCACCAGCACGCCCAGGGACCAGCCGTCCGAGACGATGTGGTGCATCACCAGCGACAGCACATGTTGCTCGGGAGCGAGTCGGAGCAGCGTGGCGCGCAGGAGCCTGGGCTGTCCGAGCGCGAACGGGCGCAGCGACTCCTCGACGGCACGGCGTTGCACCGCGCTCCGGCGGTCTACTTCGGACAAGGCGCTCAGGTCCTCGAGGGCGAGCTGGAAGTCGTCGGGGGCGTGGATGACCTGGACTGGCTCCCCCTCATGCAGGGCGAAGCTGGTGCGCAGGGATTCGTGACGCGCCACCAATGCGGAGAACGCGCGCTCGAGCGCGTCGATTCGCAGCGCCCCATTCACCTGGAGGTGGATCGGTACGTTGTAGGCGGCACTGCCTGGAGAGAGCTGTTCGAAGAACCACAGGCGCTGCTGCGCGAACGACAGCGGCGGCGGGCCTGAGCGAGGCGGAGGGACCAGTTGGAAGACGTCAGGCGTCGTGCTGTCCCCGAGCGAGGAGTCGAGACGTCTCGCGAGCGCTTCGATGGTCGGTGCTTCGAAGAGAGCGCGCAGCGGGAGGTCGATACCGGTGAGTGCACGCACTCGCGCCACCACCTGCGTCGCCAGCAGCGAGTGCCCTCCCAGCTCGAAGAAGTCGTCCTTCCTTCCGACTCGCTTCGCTCCCAGCACTTCGCGGAACACCTCCGCCAGCTTCGCTTCCAGTCCCTCTCTCGGAGCCTCGTAGGCGTCTTCCGGTGACGTCACCGCCTCCGGCGCTGGCAGCGCCCTGCGGTCCACCTTCCCATTCGCCGTCAGCGGCAGCGCCTCCAGCACCACCACCACCGTCGGCACCAGGTACTCCGGCAGCCTCCTCCTCATCCCCTCCTTCACCGCCGCCCCCTCCACCTCTCCCACCACGTACCCCACC
>NZ_SRLW01000487.1:0-4575 GCF_006518215.1 Myxococcus sp. AB025B | reverse complement strand
GCTGCGAGGGGATGGGCTCGAGGTACTTCTCGACGAGGGTGAAGATTTCGGCGGGGGTGACGGCGCCGGTGACGAGGAGGGTGCCGTTGTTGGGGGCGTAGTAGGTCTTGAAGTAGCGCTGGAGGTCTTCGATGCGCCACGACTCGATGTCGGACGGCCAGCCGATGACGGGGAACTGGTAGGGGTGGGCGACGAAGGCGGTGGCCTGGACCTGTTCGGCGAGGGCGCCCATGTTGTTGTTGTCCACGCTGGAGCGGCGCTCCGAGTAGACGACGCCGCGCTCGGACTCGATGACCTTGGGGTCGAAGGACAGGTGTTGGAGCCGGTCGGCCTCGAGCTGGAAGATGATGTCGAGGGCGGAGCGGGGGAACCAGTCCTGGTAGACGGTGACGTCCTCGGAGGTGAAGGCGTTGTTGGAGCCGCCGTTGGCCTCCATGACGCGGTCGAACTCACCGGGGCCGAACTTCTTGGCGCCGTTGAACATCATGTGTTCGAAGAAGTGGGACAGGCCGGTGATGCCGGGGTACTCGTTGCGGCTGCCGACGCGGAACCAGTTGAAGAGGGCGACGTTGGGGATGTCGTGGTCCGGCCAGACGATGACCTTGAGGCCGTTCTTGAAGGTGCGCGTCTCGACGTTGGCGCCGAGCTTCTGGGAGGACGCGGCGGCGGGCTTGGGGGCCTTGGCTTGTGTCTGGGCGCCGGCGACAGGAGCCGCCAGCAGCGCCAGGCACGACGTCCAGAGGAGGGACTGACGGAACATCCGTGCTCCTGAGGTGGAGGAAGACGCCCGGGAACGGGCGGCGGGGCACGATATTCCAGATTCTGCGCCCCGTACCTACCTCGGAGGACATCCCGGGCACGCCGCAGCGCGTCCATTCGGGCCGGCCATCGACTACCCTCTGGTCGTGGGGCGCCATCGAGCCACTTCCATGTCCGCAGGACGTCGAACATCGCCAGGTTTCGCATCTCCCTCGGAGTGGCGCTGGCTGGTGACGGCCCTCGTGTGGACGCTTGCGGGTTGCGCGGCCACCCCCACCCTGGGGACGAGCAGCTACCGCTTCGATACGGTCTCGAGCACCTGCAGGCAGCGGCCCGAGACGTGCGCCGCGCTTGCCGGGAAGGAGTTCACCCAGACGCCTGGGCTTACAGTCGCCACGATGGGCGCCTCGGTACGAGAGACACTGCGAGCCCTGGAGCGTGGCGAACAGGAGCGCATCGAGGAAGCTCTCGTCCGTTGCGCGGAGCAGTCGCGTACAGAGGTCCTGCTCGCGCATCGGCGGGATTTCGCGGGCCAGACGCCGACCCGCGAGGAGTGCAAGCAGATGGTCCGGGACGCATCCGGCAGAAGCCTGAGTCGAGCCATGCAACTGGGCATGGAGATGCACGCAGCCGCGCTGAGTTGTGCCGCACGCGAGCTGTCGAGCTTACGTCCAGGTGGCTACAGCCTCGAGCCCTGTTACCGTCATGACACACAGAATGGCGGGACGAAGGTCATCACCGAAGCGGATGTCCAAGCCCTGAAGCAATCCGGGAATGGGGGCGAGCTCCAAGGGACCCTTGTTCCCGATGTCGTCATCCACGCGGGCCACCCCGCGCAGGCGCAAGCCGTCTACGACTTCAAGTTCCCCTGTGCCAATGTCGATGAGGCTCCTCCCTGGCGCAAATACCCGAAGGGGCACTGTCATCAAGGCCTCCACCAGGGCGAGCTGTATGAGCAGGCACTCGGAGTGCGCGCCGTGCGCATCGTCCCTCGACTCGGAATCGTTCGATGACTGAGCATCTACCGCGCATCCGTATTCACGCGAAGAGCGGCGCGCTCTTGATTCGAGACTCGCTCTGTATCCAGTTCTACATGCACCGCCCGCATGTGGAGGTGGCCCCCTTTGTCCTGCGGGCATTGGAGCGCTATCGGCGCGAGCTTCCCGCAGGCGCCTTGAGCAGCTACTCCGAAGAGGCAGGAGATTGGGAGCCGATCGCCGAGGAAGAATGGAGCACCTCCATCCGAGACGAGATCCTCGAGCCAAGGGGCGCGGTCCTGGACCTTCGGGACGCATCGGGAGAGAAGCGGTATCGCTTCGAGTATCTCGGCAGGCGCGTGTCGGTCCATGCCCCCTCGGACACGGTCTGCGCGGTGGGATTCTGGTTGCCCACCGAGTACCTGTCGGAGCACGGCGCCGAGGCATTACGAGAGCTGGTGCTGGAACTTGGAAGGGGACTCCCCTTCAATTCCGGACACGCGGGACTCGCTTTCAATTGCGAGCTGGACCTCGTGGGAGTCGAGGCCGAGGTCTGGAAGTGGTGCCACAAGTATCCAGGGATGGACCTCCCTCGGATGAGCCGGCTTGCATCACAGCTCGGGACGAAGGTCAGTACGGTCTCCTGGATGACGCTCCTGGGAGAACCGGTGCTGGATGCGGCGGGAGGCGCAGCACGACTCCGCGAGCAGCTTCGCTCAACGGAGGGCACCGTGCTGGAGTTGGACAGCGAGCGAGTCGCCGCCGTGCTCACCCCGAAGCCCGAGGCTGGAGACACGGCGCACGGCGGCGTTTGGCCCGCGTACCGCAAGCTCGCCACCGCACTGGAGCCCTGGTTCTTTCACGAACGACACCTGGTGGGCGCGCTCCCCTCGAACGAGGAGCTACGCCGATGGGAGCGCCGGTTCATCGACTGACAGGGCGTGGAGACACGCCCTGTTCAGGAGAGCGCCGCTGACTCAGGCCCCGAGCACACCGCGCAGCACGTCCTGGAAGTAGTTGATGCTTCCGACGTGCGTCTGGTGGTGCCTGGCGGACTGGTGCAGGCGGAGGACGACGGCCTCGAACTCGGCCTGGCTCACGTCGCGCAGGGACATGTAGAGGCGCGCGGCGCCCTGCAGGTACGAGAACAGGGGGTTGCGGTCCGTGCCGTCCGGACGGCGGGCGAGGTGGCGGTAGAGCCGCTCGAACTCCTGGTCCGTCTCCGTGTTGCGCACGGCGCGGCAGTAGCCGGCGGCCGTGGCCTCGAGGAGCATGAAGAACGGGTGGTACTCGGGAGGCGGGATCTTCGCGAAGCTGGGCGGCTTCACGTCACCGGTCCACAGCTGGGAGATGGGCTGGAGGGTGACATGCGCGAGCTTCTCGCCATCACGCACCAGGGCGCGGGGGCCCACGGGGACCACGTGCTTCTTGTCGGCGTCCCACTCCACGGCGACAAACAGCCGGTCCGGCGCATCCGCCTTCACGCCCGCCTTCTCCAGCTCCGCCACTGCGTTCGCGTCCATCTCGAGTCACTCCTCCGAGTCCCCTCTCTACCCTGCCCCAGGCGTCCTGTGCACCCGGCTTCGCACGAGGTCGTCTGCTCGCCGCCACCTCGCTCGACGATGGGCCCACCACGCCGCGCGGGATAGCCTGCACACATCATGACGAGCCCACGCTTCCAGGGACCCGACTGGACGGCCGCACTCCATCATCTCGAGCACGGGCCGCTGTTCGCGTTCTCCGGCTGGCCCCACCGCACCCTCCCGAGCATCGCCGCGGGCGTGTACTCCATCTGGAGAGACCAGCAGCTCGTCTACGTGGGAATGGCAGGCAGAGGCTCGCTCGTGGAGGAGCCCTCCTCCACCAAACCCAGGGGACTGGCGGACCGACTCAGGAGCCACGCCAGCGGACGGCGCAGCGGAGACAAGTTCTGTGTCTATGTTTGCGACCGGCTGGTGCTCCCCACCTTGTCACCCGAGGACATCCAGCAAGTCTCGAGCGGAGCCCTGTCACTGGATGAGCGGACCCAGGCGTTCATCCACGCGCACCTCGGCTACCGGTTCGTTCAGGTCCCGGACGGCGCCTCCGCCCTGAGCCTGGAGAACCAGGTGAAGGGTGGCGCCCTCTCCTGCGGCCCGCCCCTGCTCAATCCGCACACCCGCCGGAAAAACAAAGGGCCCTGAACCAGAGAGGTCCAGGGCCCTGAAGTCTTCAACGTGTGCCCAGGGGCGGAATCGAACCACCGACACGGGGATTTTCAGTCCCCTGCTCTACCGACTGAGCTACCTGGGCGTACGGGTCACCGCGAGAAGCCGCGCTCTCATATCGAGCCCGTCCCCAGGCCGTCAAGCACCCATTTGACGGCCCTTCACCTCCTCGTCACGCCGCCTGCGGCATCGCCTCCGCGTCCCAGGTCGTCAGACTGGCCGTGAGCCTCTTCTTCAGCTTCGCCCTCAGCCCCTGCTCGATCTGCCGGATGCGCACCGCCGTCACCCCGAAGCGCTGGGCCAGGAACTCCGCGCTCACCCCCTCCTCCACCATCATCCGCTCCTCCACCAACGCCCGCTCCCGCGCGTCCAGCTCCGGCCAGGCCGCCTCCACGCTCGCCCGCAGCCTCGCCGCCCACCGCGCCCGGTCCACCGAGTCCTCCTGCGACTCGAAGTCCCCCTCCAACACCTCCAGCCGCGTCACGTCCCCGTCCTGCGTCACCGGCGCGTCCAGCGACACGTCGCGCGTCAGCGACTCCGCCGCCCGGGCCACGTCCTCCTCCTTCTTGCCCAGCGCGTCCGCCAGCCGCCGCACCACCTCCGGATGCCCCTCCCCCCACCGGGCCTCCAGC
>NZ_SRLW01000486.1:0-4663 GCF_006518215.1 Myxococcus sp. AB025B | reverse complement strand
CCTCCCCCACGGAGCCCCCGGTTTGAATCGCCACACGTTGCTGCTCGCGCTGTGCCTGGTGCCTGGTCTGGCATCCGCGCAGAGCCAGGAGGGCATGGGACTCGACCTCACGGAAGAGACCCAGCCCAAGTCGGAAGAGTCCACCACGCCACCGCCGGCGGAGGAGGCCGCGCCCGCGAGCACGGCCACGCGCCCCGTCGAGGAGGAGGCTCCGCCTCCCGAGGCCTTGATGCCGCTGACGGACATCACCCAGGAGGACCGGGTGAAGAGCGTCCAGCGCAAGGTGTATCGGAAGAAGGGCCGGTTCGAGCTGACGCCGCTCATCAGCATCTCCGTCAACGATCCGTTCTACTCGAAGGTGGGCGCGTCGGTGCGAGGCGCGTACTACCTGGCGGACACGCTGGCCATCTCCGCGCGCGGCTCGGTGATGCAGGTGGTGCCGTCCGACGACGTGCGCACCGCCAAGCGCACCTTCAACAGCAAGATCTACAACTCGGTGCCCCAGTGGTCCGCCATGGGCGACGTGGAGTGGAGCCCGCTGTACGGCAAGGTGGCGTTCCTCAACTCCATCCTCCACTTCGACGGCTACCTGCTGGCGGGCGCGGGCGTGGTGAACACGGAGACCTCGTCGCTGCCGGGTCGCGGGCTCAACCCGGCCGCGGACCTGGGCCTGGGCATGCGCTTCGTCGCCCAGGACTGGATCGCGGTGAACGTGGCGCTCATCAACACCTCCTATGTGGATCAGCCCCTGGGTAGCGCCAAGGGCGCCGTGCAGAACGTCATGACCCTCAACGCCGGCATCTCGCTGTTCCTGCCCTTCCGTTCGACGGGGAGGGACGCGGAATGAAGCCCGTCTTCCGTTGGCTGCTCGCGCTGTGTCTGATGGCGCCGGTGCTCGCGCACGCGCAGGCCTCCGAGGAGGAGGAGGCCGGCGACGTGTCGGAAGTGGACAAGGACCGCCTGGGGCCCCTGCGTGAGCGGGTGCGTCCGGTGTCCGGCCACGTGTTCCTCAAGAAGGGGCGCTTCGAGTTCAGCCCGTCCGCGACGCTGTCGCTGCGCGACGCCTTCTTCACCAAGTACATCTTCGGCGGCACGCTCACCTACCACCCCATGGAGACGCTCGGCGTCAGCCTGCGGCTGGGCTACGCGGTGACGTCGGTGGCGGGCGCGGCGCAGATCTGCACCTTCTCCGACGGCACGGACGGCTCCACGCGCGGCTGCTCGTCGCCGACCATGAACGAGCTGGACGGTCAGGCGCCCGGGCAGCTCAAGCTGCTGGGCGGCGTGGACGTCCAGTGGGCGCCCATCTACGGCAAGCTGTCGCTGCTCGCCGAGAAGTTCGTCCACTTCGACCTCTACGGCATCGTCGGCGCGTCCGTCGTCCAGTACCGGGGCCCGGACCTGGATGACACCACGGCCCTCTTGGCGAAGAACTACCTGACGCCCGGCGGCAACGTGGGCGTGGGCCTGCGCTTCTTCTTCAACCGCTGGGTGTCGCTGCGCACCGAGGTGCGCGACCTCATCTACGTGGAGAAGAGCCGCACCTCCGACAGCTACCTGCGCAACCAGCTGATGTTCGAGCTGGGTGTGTCCTTCTTCTTCCCCTCGTCCAACCCCGAGTCATGATGCGTTCCTTCAGGCTCATCCGTCTCGCCGTCCTCGGGCTCGCGCTCGCGTGGACGGCTCCATCCCACGCCCAGAGCTTCGAGGGCCTGGACCTGGGCGGTCAGTCCAAGTCCAAGAAGAAGAAGAAGGGCGCGACCTCCTCCAAGGGCTCCAAGTCCGCCAAGGGCAAGAAGAAGACCGGGCGCGGCAAGTCCGCTCCCGCGCTGGTGGAGGCTCCCGATGAAGAGCCGATCCCCGCGCCCGCGCCCGCGGAGGCCGCTCCCTCGGCCGTCACGGCTCCGGCTGCGACGCCCGCCGCCACGACGCCCACGCCTCCGGCGCCCACGCCCGCGGCCCCTCCGGCGCAGGACAGCTCCGGTGGCTTCGGGCTGGACCTGACGCAGCAGGAGGCCCCCAAGACGCCCGCGCCCACCATGTCGTTCGACGCGGTGGACGTGTCGGGCAAGACGGCGGACCGCCAGCGCCTGGACGTGGCGGTCAGCCTCTTCAAGAACGACGAGTACGAGAAGGCCTCCATGGCGGCCCACGAGCTGCTGGCGGACCCGAAGCTGGCGGGGCTGCACACCGAGGCGCGCTACGTGCTGGCCAAGTCGCTCTACCGCATGGGCATGTACCACTCGTCGCTCGGCGAGTTCTCGAAGATCCTCTCGCTGGGGCCCTCCACCAAGTTCTTCAAGACGAGCCTGGAGTGGCTGTTCTTCATCAGCCGCAAGACGAAGAACGAGACGGTCATCCTCGATGAAATTGCCCGACACGCGAACCAGGAGTTCCCGGAGAAGTACCGCAACGAGTTCCGGTACCTGCTGGCGCGCTACCACTTCGTGCGCGGCCGCGCGCTGGACCAGGTGGGTCAGACGGCGGACGCGGACAAGAGCTTCAACGAGGTGAAGCGGCTGACGCTGCTCATCCCGAAGACGGACGCGTTCTATCCCCGCGCGCGCTACCTGGACGGCATCGCCAGCTTCCGCAACGGCAGCCGTCAGAAGGACGCGGCGTCCAAGCGCGGCAACGGCGAGATGCTCGCGTCGGTGGAGGCGATGAAGGAGGTGGTGCGCCTCACCCGCCCGGTGGCCGGCAAGTCCGCGGACCAGGCCAAGGCGGACAAGTCCCTGCGCGAGCTGGCGTTCATGCAGCTGGCCCGGACGCACTACGGCATGCAGCAGAACCGCTACGCGCTGTTCTACCTGGGCAAGGTGGAGCGCGGGAACACGCAGTGGCTGGAGTCGCTCTTCGAGTCGAGCTGGGCCAACTACCGCGTGGGCCAGTACGAGCAGGCGCTGGGCAACCTGATTACGTTGTCGTCGCCCTTCTTCCGCGAGGAGTACTTCCCGGAGGCGCTCATCCTCAAGGCGGTCATCTATTACGAGAACTGCCGCTACCGCGAGTCGAACATCATCCTCCAGGACTTCGAGCGCACGTACCTGCCGGTGCATGACCAGCTCGAGGGCCTGGTGAAGAAGGACATGGAGGCCTCGGCCTACTACTCGGTGCTGGCGGACGTGCAGAAGAAGAACAAGGAGGGGCTGGAGAAGAACGACACCGACCTCATCCTGGAGCGCATCCTCCGGCTGGCCCTCACGGACCAGGACCTGCGCAAGACGAACGACTCCATCCTCGAGCTGGAGGGGGAGATGGACGCCTTCGCCAGCCGCGGCGACACCTTCAAGTACTCCGAGCTGTCCAAGCAGCTCCTGGAGGAGCTGAAGGTGCAGCGGCTGAGCCTCATCTCCAAGGCCGGCATCATGGCCAAGGGCAAGCTGGAGACGGAGCTCGTGGCGCTCAAGCAGCTGCTCGCCAACGGCCTGCGCATCAAGTTCGAGACCACCACGAAGGAGAAGGAGTTCCTGGAGGAGCAGCTCAAGGCGGGCGGCCGCACGGCCATCGTCAAGAAGTACCGCTTCTCCGTGGCGGTGGCGGACGACCAGCTCTACTGGCCGTACGAGGGTGAGTACTGGCGCGACGAGCTGGGCACGTACCAGTACACGCTGACCAAGGGCTGCATCGACCGCGACTCGGCGAACCGCAACGTCCAGTCGGCGGAGGCCCTGTAGCGGCAGGCCCCGCGTCGAATCGTCGCGGGGGGCTCGCACGGAGCGCCTTTTCGACCGCCGGAGCGCTATCTTCCGCGCTCCGGCGGTTTTTCATTTCAGGCAAAGGGAGCTACGGGTGAGCCGGACGGCGTCACTGCGCGTCGTCTTCGGAATCGTGTCGCTGGACCTCATCGGGTTCGGCATCCTGATTCCGCAGCTGGGCGTGTACGGAGTGAAGTTCGGGGCGTCGCCGTTCACGGTGGGCCTGCTCATCTCCGTCTTCTCGTTGATGCAGCTCATCGCGGCGCCGGTGCTGGGGCGGCTGTCGGACAGGTACGGCCGCAGGCCCGTGCTCCTGGCCAGCCAGGTGGGCTCGCTCCTGGGCTACCTGCTGTTCGCCGTGGCGCACTCGCTGCCGCTGTTGTTCCTGGCGCGCATCATCGACGGCCTCTCCGGCGGCAACATCGCCACCGCACAGGCGGTGGTGGCGGACATCACCAGGCCGGAGGAGCGGGCGCGCGGCATGGGCGTCATCGGCGCGGCCTTCGGGCTGGGCTTCGTGCTGGGGCCCGCGCTCGGGGGCTTTCTGGGCGCGTGGGGTGGCAACCTGGCCATCGGCCTGTTCGCCGCGGGGCTGGTGGCCGTGAACCTGGTCTGCACGTACCTGTTCCTGCCGGAGTCGCGCGCGCCGGGCGGGCCGGAGGGCCACGCGCGCACGCTCAAGGGCGTCTCCCAGGCGCTGCGGCTGCCCGTGGTGGCCAGGTGCCTGGTGCTGATGCTGCTGTTCACCACCGCCTTCGCCCAGATGGAGGGCACCTTCTCCGTCTACCTGCTGACGCGCTTCCTGTCCTCGGGGCCGGTGGCGCTGGAGGAGGGAGGGCTGTTCCTGCACGCGGTGCGCACGGACGCGGCGGTGCTGAAGGAGGCGAGCCTTCGCGCCGGCTGGCTCTTCGCCGTGGTGGGGATTCTGAGCGCGCTGGTGCAGGGTGGGGTGGTGCGCCGGCTGG
>NZ_SRLW01000485.1:0-4740 GCF_006518215.1 Myxococcus sp. AB025B | reverse complement strand
CCCGGGCGGAGAGCGCCCCCCGCCGGGTGGCGCGCCACCTGGTGGATACCAGCGCCCGGGCGGGCATCCTCTCCCGGCCGCTCCTGGAGCGCTTCCCGCTGCGCCGCTGGGTGCCCTCGGAGGTCCACACGCTGCTGGACTACCGCGCCGGGGTGGCCGCGGTGGTGGCGGGGCACCTGTCCGAGGATGGGACAGCGCGTCGAGCGGGCTGGGCCCTGGGCGCGTCGCTTGTTGGCATCACGCTGCTCACCGACGCGCGGCTGAGCGTCTCGAAGCTCATCCCCATCGAGGTGCATGAGCTGTTCGACTACGTCCACGGCGCGGCGGCGGTGCTGGCGCCCTTCGCGCTGGGCTATGCGAAGAGGCACCCCCTCACCGCCGCGGCGCACGTGCTGCTGGGCCTGTCGTCGCTGGCGGTGGCGCTGGTGACGGACTACCGCTGCCAGACGGGCATGCACCTGGGCGGCGAGCACCTGACGGACCCCGAGGGCATCGGCGCCTGAAAACGCGAAGCGGCGGGGCCCTGGGACAGGCGCCCCGCCGCTCGTGAATCACGCAGGGGAGGCGGCGCTCAGGCCGTCTTCACCGCGGCCTGGGGCTTGGACTCGGGCGCGCTGGCGCCGGCGACGCTCTGGATGCGCATGCCGTAGAAGCTGCGGTAGACGAACACCGTCGAGAGCACGAAGAACACCACCGAGAGGATTCGGGTGAGCTGGCCCTGGCCCGCGGCCTCCAGCTCTACCGCCAGCTCCACGGCGAGCAGGCCGAAGAGGGTGGTGAACTTGATGACCGGGTTGAGCGCCACGGAGGACGTGTCCTTGAACGGGTCGCCCACGGTGTCGCCGACGACGGTGGCCGCGTGCAGCTCCGTGCCCTTGGCCTTGAGCTCCACCTCCACCAGCTTCTTGGCGTTGTCCCAGGCGCCGCCCGCGTTGGCCATGAAGACGGCCTGGTACAGGCCGAAGATGGCGATGGAGATGAGGTAGCCCACGAAGAAGTACGGCTCCAGGCAGGCGAAGGCGAGCGTGCTGAAGAAGACCGCCAGGAAGATGTTGATCATCCCCTTCTGCGCGTACTGCGTGCAGATTTCGACGACCTTCTTGGAGTCCGACACGCTGGCCTTCTCCACGCCCTCCAGCTTGATGTTGGCCTTGATGAACTCCACCGCGCGGTAGGCGCCCGTGGACACCGCCTGCATGGACGCGCCGGAGAACCAGTAGATGATGGCGCCGCCGGTGATGAGGCCCAGCAGGAACGGGGCGTGCAGCAGGGACAGGTACTGGGCCTTCGCCGGGTCGAGCACGCCGTCCTTGATGCCGACGAGCAGCACGATGATGGAGAAGATCATCGTGGTGGCGCCCACCACGGCCGTGCCGATGAGCACCGGCTTCGCGGTGGCCTTGAAGGTGTTGCCCGCGCCGTCGTTCTCCTCGAGGTACTCCTTGCCCTTCTCGAAGTCCGGCGTGAAGCCGAAGTCGCGCTTCACCTCGTCCTTCACGTTGGGGACGTTCTCGATGAGCGACAGCTCGTAGACGCTCTGCGCGTTGTCCGTCACCGGGCCGTACGAGTCCACGGCGATGGTGACCGGGCCCATGCCCAGAAAGCCGAAGGCCACCAGGCCGAAGGCGAACACCGGCGCGGCAATCATGAGCTGGCCCACGCCCTCGCCCGCGACTCCCGAGCCGCTGAACCAGAACGCCAGGCCCATCAGCATGGCGATGACGAGCCCCATCCAGTACGCGGAGAAGTTGCCGGCGACCAGGCCCGAGATGACGTTGAGCGACGCGCCGCCCTCGCGGCTGGCCGTCACCACCTCGCGCACGTGGCGGCTCTCCGTGGAGGTGAAGACCTTGATGACCTCCGGGATGATGGCGCCCGCCAGCGTGCCGCAGGTGATGATGGCGGACAGCTTCCACCACAGCGACGGGTCGCCGTTGAGGTTGGGGATGAGCAGGTAGCTGACCAGGAACGTCAGCGCCACGGAGATGATGGACGTCACCCACACCAGCGCGGTGAGCGGGTGCTCGAAGTTCATGTGGTCCGCGTTCTTGTACTTGGCGGACTGGTACACGTTGTTGAGCGCGTAGGCGGCCAGCGACGCGAGCACCATCACGATGCGCATCATGAAGATCCAGACGAGCAGCTCCACCCGGAAGCCCTCGCCCACCGCCAGCAGGATGAAGGTGATGAGCGCCACGCCCGTCACGCCGTAGGTCTCGAAGCCGTCCGCGGACGGGCCCACGCTGTCACCCGCGTTGTCACCCGTGCAGTCCGCGATGACGCCCGGGTTGCGCGCGTCGTCCTCCTTGATGCGGAAGACGATCTTCATCAGGTCCGAGCCGATGTCGGCAATCTTGGTGAAGATGCCGCCCGCGATGCGCAGCGCGGAGGCGCCCAGCGACTCGCCGATGGCGAAGCCGATGAAGCACGGGCCCGCGAAGTCCGCCGGGATGAACAGCAGGATGGCCAGCATCAGCAACAGCTCCGTGCTGATGAGCACCATGCCGATGGACATGCCCGCCTGCAGGGGGATGGCGTAGGTGGGGTAGGGCTTGCCGCGCAAGCTGGCGAAGGCGGTGCGGCTGTTGGCGAACGTGTTGACGCGGATGCCGAACCAGGCGACGCCGCACGAGCCGGCGATGCCGACGAGGCTCGCGACGAGGATGATGCCCACCCGGCCCGCGTCCATGTGACGCAGGAAGCCGAAGTAGCCCACCATCACCACCGCGATGAGCGCCCACAGCACGCCGATGAACTTCAGCTGCGTCATCAGGTACGTCTTGCACGTCTCGTAGATGAGCTCGGAAATCTCGAGCATCGCCCGGTGCACGGGCAGCTTCTTGAGGCTCGCGTACTGGAGGAAGCCGAAGACGAGCCCCAGCACGCTCACCGCGATGCCGGACAACAGCAGTTGATGGCCATTGAGTCCGCCGCCCAGGAACGTCTTGGTGGCGAAGTCGGGGAGGACCAGGTCCGCCTCACTGGCGTGAGCGGACGTGGCGGCGAGGACCGACAGGAGCCCCAGGGCCCTGGCGACCACGCCGGTGACGCTCCGGGACGGAGCGTCCTTGCGTGAAACGGTGCTTGTCATGGGGGTGCAACTCCTCACAGAGACTCGGCCGGAAGCGCGACCCACAACGCCGCGCCCCGGGATGACAGGGAGTGGTGTCGAGGGGTTGGCCGTCTGCGAACGAAGTTGCCGCGCGCCGACGCTTCAGCACAGCCTCGCCCTTCAAGGCGCGCGAAAGCCACGCGTCCGAAGGCGAGACGGCGAATACCATGGCCGCCCGTGGGAAGTCGAATCCGAGACAGGCTTCGATTGCCCGCACGTCATATGATTGGGATGCCGCGTCTAAGTGTTTCCCGTCATATTTCGTGTCAGGGTTTCAGGCGGAAAAGAAAACCATCCTGCGGCTGCGGGTAGGGCGTTCCCGGCGGGAGCTTTCGCCGCAGCGCGCCAGCCACCAGTGTATGCCCTGTGACATCCACGGCCACGGTGCGGGCTGACGGCTGCTGGGGGCTTTCGAGCGTGCGGACCCAGAGCGCGTCGCCCTTCTCGGGCTGGAGCCGGGCGACGTAGAGGCCCGCGGGCGCGGCGGTGCGGGCCAGCTCCAGGGCGCCGTCGTGGGTGCCGGAGACGGTGAGCTGTCCGGCGTCATCCGTGGCGAGCGCGGTGGCGGTGGCGGCGAAGGAGCGCGCCCAGCGCTCCTGGCCGTCCGCGCTGAAGGCCGCGACGAAGCCGTGGTGGTTGCCCGCGTCGTGGGGCTGGCCCTGGAAGTAGAAGCGGCTGGAGAAGGCGCCCGCCACGTAGACGCGGTCGGGGCCCACGGCGAGCGCGTTCACCGCGCCGGTGGAGCCTCGGAGGTCGCGGCTCCACGCGTGGGTGCCCTCGGGTGTCAGCTTGAGGACGAAGGGCGTGCGCTGGCGCACCGTGAGGAACTGGCCGCCGCCGAAGCACACCGCGCCCGCGTAGGCCCCGCCCACGTAGATGCCGCCGAAGGCATCCACGCCCGCGGCGCGCGCGGTGACGAAGCCCTCCGCGCCCGCGGACCAGACGCGGCTCCAGCGCGTGCGGCCCTTTGCGTCCAGGCGCAGGACGAAGGCGCCGCGCTCACCGTCGGGAGGCGAGCGCACGGCGTCGCCGAAGTCGTGTTCGCCGCTGAAGTCTCCCACCACCACCACGCCGCCCGCGTCGGAGGTGACGGCCTGGATGGTGAGCGCGCCCTCGCCCGTGAAGTCCTTCACGGCCTCGACGGAGCCCGTGGGCGACAGGCGCGCGATGAAGGGACCATCCGGCAGGCGCGTGCCCGAGAGCGTGGCGCCGGAGATGGCGCCGCCCAGCCACGGCCGTCCCTGGGTGTCGATGACGAGCCCGCCCACGCGCACGCGCGAGGTGCCCTCCTCCGGAACGACACCGTGGGCCCAGCGCAGGGCCCCGTCCGGGGAGAAGCGCGCCACCAACAGATGAGGCTTCGATGCACTCCGGTTGAAAGGCAGGGGGCCGCCCCCCACGTCCATCGGCTCCCGGTATGTCGCCGCGACGAGGACGTCCCCGTCGGGAGCAATCACCGCGTGTGGCGCCTCGCTGTCCCCGTGCGCCAGCGGACGCGACCACGCCATGACCCCCTCGCCCTCGCCACCCCGCTCAGCCGTCCCCACCACCACCACCGGGCCTGGAGCACGTGGTGCTGCAATCGCCTGCTCCCCGCACGCCACGAGTGCGGGCGCCAGCAGACACAC
>NZ_SRLW01000484.1:0-4741 GCF_006518215.1 Myxococcus sp. AB025B | reverse complement strand
GGGACAAGCCGACCGCGTTGAGCCGCAGCACCGCGTACCCCAACGCGCCCAGGCCCAGCGGCGCATAGCGACGTGCCCATCCCCGGAGCCCCGGGGGCGACACGACGACCCCCATCGCCCTGTCGGTGGCCCACAGCACGACGGGGAACACCACCGCCACCTCCTTGAAGAGCAGCGCCGCGCCCCACAGGAGCCCCGCGCCCAAGCCTCGGCTCCAAGTGGAAGGCCCGGCGACCATCTGCCGGACCGCGAGCAGCACCAGGAGGGTCGCCGCCACGTCCATGCAGCCACTCACCCACGCCACCGACTCGGTATGCACGGGGTGCACGGCGAACAGGAGCGCCCCCGCCAACGCGGCCCACTCCGCCGCCCCCGCCGAGCCCGCGTCCTGCGTCTTCAAGCATGTGCGTAACAGCCGGAGGACCAGCACGCTGACGCCGGCGTGCAGCAGCATCAGCACCAGGTGGAAGCCCCACGCCTGCAGCCCGAAGACCGAGCGCTGCGCGAAGAGGAGCACGTGCGCCAATGGCCGGAAGTAGGCCCCCGCGGGCCCCCGCGCCTCCGCGGGCGGCACCCCGTCCTCCGAGGGGAACAATGGGTGGAGGAACGCGTTGCCCAGCTCCGTCCAGGAGCGCAACCAGGGGTTCTCCACCACGAGCTGGAGGTCGTCGTAGACGAGCCCGTTGCGAAGCGTCCCCGCATACACCGCCAGCGCCACGACGAAGACCAGCAGGGACCGAGGATGGGGTCGAAGCAGGCCGGGATGCACAGCGGGGGTTTCCATGGCGGTGCTCAGGAGCGATGGGCGGGCTGGCGGCACAGATTCTTCAGTGCCGCTCAATGAGGCGCCCTGTCCGCGGCGGGCACAGGCGCGGCGGCCGGGGTGTCATCAGGGATGGGCTCCAACCGGAAGGGCTCCGGAGCCTTGCCGGGCAGCAGCCTGAAGAAGCGTCGGTCCGGGAAGCGTGAGCGCAGCTTGCGCGCGAAGCCCTCGCCATCCCGCAGGATGATGAGGTCCGACTCGTAGCTCGGATGGGGAGGCGCCCACTCCAGCACGAAGCTCCCCACCTTGCGGAAGGCGGGGACCTGACTCCACGCCACCGCGTACTGCGGCGCCAGGACCACCGCGCGCCCCAGGCCCGCGTCGTTCAGGAACGACTCCATCGTCTCGTGGATGCGGGCCTGCTCGCGCAGGGCCAGCGCGTTGCGTGCATCGAAGACTCCCAGCCCCACCACCAGCGCGCCCAACATCCCCGCCATGAGCGTCGCGGGCGGCAGTTGCGCTCGGCGAGCCACATCCACCAGTCGCTTCAAGCCATGCACGGCCACCAAGGCCAGCGCCGGCGCACATTCGGAGTAGTGGATGGGGCCCACGGAGTGGATGCCATGGTTGTCGTGGAAGAGGGCCAGTCCCAGCAGGACGAGCACCGACGACAACAGCAGCTTCGTCAGCCGGTCCCACGCGGCCCCCACGCCCACCAGCAACAGCCCCACCGGCCCCAGGAACCACACCGCCAGCATCAACGTGTTGTAGCTGGTGTTCGCGCCGAAGCGCTCCAGCATCGAGCTGTCGTTCTGCGTGAGCTTCGCGGGGAATGTGTACATGGAGACGCGCGCGGGCAGCAGCGCATCCCCCGTCACCGCATGATTGAAGGCGAGGAACGCCACCAACGCCGGCAGCCACCCCAGCACGAGCCCGCCCAGGCACGCGCCCACCGGCAGCTCCCGGCGCACCAGCCGCCACAGCACCCAGAGATAGAAGGGCGCCAGGAAGAAGAGCGTCTCGAACGGCCGGCACAGGAAGGACACGCCGCTCATCAGCCCCAGCCCCAGCCACCAGCGCCCGCCCCTCTCCTCCGCCAGGACGAAGAACACCACCGCCACGGACAGGGCCGCGCGCGACAACAGGTGCGCGTGAGAGGTCATCGACAACAGCGCGGACATGGGCGACAGCAACACCAGCAGCGCGCCCACCGTGCCCCACGCGGGCCCCAGCCGGCGCGTCGCCACCCAGGCCACCGCCACCGCGGGCACCGCCGCCGCCAGCGAGAAGATGAGCGAGCCGGTGCCCGTCAACTCTCCCAGGGCCCACGCCACCTGCAACCCCAGCCATTCGAAGCTGGAGCCCATCCCATCCTTCACATACAGGTAGAGCGTGGGGAAGGCCTCCAGCGGGTCCGTCAGTTCCACCAGGAACCTGCCGCTGGCGAGCACCTGCCCTCCGAAGCGCGCCGCCTGCTCGTCGTCCGTCACCGGGCGGTCCAACAGGAAGACGAAGCGCCCGATGCGGGCCGCCAGGAAGGCGACCACGCCCACCAGCACGCCTCCGGTCAGCCGCTCCCGCGCGTCGAGGGAGTCCAGCCGCTTCCACAGACGGACAGCGGACGGCGCGACCCACGGAATCAGGGCCAGACCCAACAGCACGCCGCCCGGCACCAGCAGCAGCGCATGTCCGAGCCACTGGTAGAGCTCGCCCGATGAGCTCGCGCTGAAGGGCATCCGAAAGGAGATGCTCAGGCCCGGGGCCGTGCGGCCCAGCCCGAAGAAGGCGGCCACCAGGAAGCAGCCCAGGGCTGCCTGGGTCACCGAGGTCCATCCCGTCCTGCCACGAACCGAGGTCATCGGCTCCGTGGGGTAGCACACCCCTCGTCCGGCGGGCAAAGCCACGCGCATGCACGCGCGCAGGGCCAGCCGGCGGTCAGCGGTCCGCTCCAGGTGCCCGCTTCCGCCAGCCCCAGATGGCCTCGGGTGCCTCGGGCCCCAGGTGGAAGAGGACATCCAGCACCGTCACCGCGTGCTCGAACGGGGGATGGACCTGCGGGTACTCGGGGTACCCACCGTAGTCCTTGTAGGTGAGCTGGATGCCCGCCGCGTCGAAGTCCTCCTGCCGCAGGTAGGAACGCGCGGCGGGACCGGAGACGTAGTGCGTGGCGCCCGCCTGCTTCAGCAGGTCGAGGATGCGCTCCTGCTTCGCTCCAGCGAGCGTCCACTCACGCGAGTCACGAAAGCGCACCTGGAGCCCCAGGCACTCCCGGGCGATGTGGCGCACCAGGAACTGGTTCAGCTCCGACAGATGCGTCCACTTGCGAGCCAGGTACACGTCGCGGAGGAACGGCGCGTAGCGTTCGAAGTGCGGCGTACGCGCGTACTGGTGGCGCAGCGTCTCCCAGTGCTTGCGCGCCCACGCGTCGTCTTCGATGCGCGCCTCGCAGATGAGCCGGTCCGTGCTGGAGCCCACGGGAACGGTCAGCCACACCGGCCCCGTCGGCGTCTTGACGCGGTTGCGATTGCGCCAGTCGCGGTGGGTGTACTGCACGTCATCGTAGAAGATGAACGTGTCCACATCGTGGAGGATGTCGAAGTAGCCCTTCCAGGGCAGGTAGTTGGACTGGATGATGGCGACGGTGTGCCGGGGCCCTAGCACCGGAAATCCCTCACGGCGGTGAGCACCGTGGCCTGCTCCTGCTCCGTCATGGTGCTGAAGAAGGGCAGCCGCACCAATCGGTCGCTGATGGACTCCGTCACCGGGCAGTCCCCCGCCTGTCCCCCGAACGTCCGCCCCATGTCCGACACGTGCAACGGCAGGTAGTGGAACACGGCGTTGATGCCCTGCTGGCGCAGTTGCTGGATGAAGCGCGTGCGGACCTCCAGCGACGGCATCAAGAGGTAATACATGTGATAGGCCTGCTCGCACTCGGCCGGGACATGGGGCTGGCGCACGCCCTGGGCCGCGGCCCAGCCAGCGAGCTCCCGGTGGTACGTCTCCCACAAGGCCCGGCGACGCGACTGGATGCGCTCGTGCTCGAGGAGCTGGCCGTAGAGGAAGGCCGCCAGCAGGTCCGACATGACGTAGCTGGAGCCGACGTCCACCCAGGTGTACTTGTCCACCATGCCCCGGAAGAAGCGGCTGCGGTTGGTGCCCTTCTCGCGGATGATTTCCGCGCGCTCGACATGGCGCGGGTCATTGACGAGCAGCGCGCCGCCCTCGCCGCAGCTCACGTTCTTCGTCTCGTGGAAGCTGAGCGTGGAGAAGCTGCCGAAGGTCCCCAGCGCGCGCCCTCGGTAGCGTCCGAAGAGGCCATGCGCGTTGTCCTCCACCACGGCCACGCCCCGGCGCCCCGCGATTTCCAGGAGGGTGTCCATCTCACAGCCCACCCCCGCGTAGTGGACGGGGACGATGAGGCGCGTGCGCTCGGTGATGAGTGACTCCACCTTGCGCTCGTCCAGGTTCAGCGTGTCGGGCCGGATGTCCGCGAACACCGGCCGCGCGCCCCGCAGCACGAAGGCGTTCGCGGTGGAGACGAAGGTGAAGGACGGAACGATGACCTCGTCACCGGGCTTCAAATCGAGCAGCAGTCCCGCCATCTCCAGCGCGTGCGTGCAGGACGTGGTCAACAGGGCCCGCCCCACCCCCAGCGTCTGCTCCAGCAGCGCATGGCATTTGCGGGTGAACCCGCCGTCTCCCATCAGGTGGCTGTTGGCCAGCGCCTGCTCGATGAACTTCGCCTCGTCGCCGAGCATCTGCAGCCGATTGAAGGGGATGGTCATGGGACTCATGGGAAGCCGTTCGGGGGCCCCCAGGCTACAGCAGCCTCCCGGGCTCTGGGAGGCGCTGGGAGCAGGTGGCCCCCCAACCGGAGGGACGCGCGCCGAGCAGGCGACCCCACTCCTCCCACGACATGCCCCGGGAACGCGGTAGGCTCCACGCGTGCGGCTCGCCCCGCCCGCCCCTCCGCATGAC
>NZ_SRLW01000483.1:0-4748 GCF_006518215.1 Myxococcus sp. AB025B | reverse complement strand
GGCCTGCCCGCCATCAGGTCCCCCGAAGCCGAGGACGAACCGGAGGAGATCTCCGAGGACGAGGCCCACGCCATCAAGGATGGCGAGGAGGCGGGCCCCACTCCGCCCCACTCGCGCCCACGTCTGGACGATGAGCCTGACGAAATCAGCAGCGACGAGGTCGAGGACGCCGAGGTCTCCGCCAGCAGCGCCGCCCAGCTCGTCGACGACGAGGACGACCTCCAGGAAGCCGACGCGGACCCCATCCCCGACGAGGACGAGGGTCCCCCGCCAGAGCCGCTCTCCTCGACGCTGAACCCCTGGTTCGCCCAGCTCGCCCACGGCTACTGTCCACCGGAAGGCACTCAGTTCGCGCGCCACACGCCCCCCACCACCTTCCCGGGGCGGGACGACGGCGCGGATCCATCCCGGACACCCTCCGCCCCCCGTGCACCAGGCGTCGTTCGCGGCAAGGGCTCGTGAAGCAGCCAACCGAGCACCCTCCGGAAAGTTTCCAAGCGTCGCTCCCGCCCAGTAGGATGTCGCGGTTTTCACTGCACTTTTTACGGGTGAAAGGGCTTCATGGAGCGCCGCGTCCTCATCGTTGAAAGCCAGAACGACTTCGCCCTCAGCATGGCGACCGTGCTCAAGAGCGCGGGTTACCAGACCGCCATGGCGGCGACCGCGACGGACGCGCAGCGCGAGCTGGAGAAGCGCCGACCGGATCTCGTCGTCCTTCGGGCCGAGCTTCCGGATCAATCCGGTTTCACGCTGTGCGGGCAGATCAAGAAGGGCAAGTGGGGCCAGAACCTCAAGGTCCTTCTCGTCTCCTCCCACACGGGCGTCGAGGGCCTCGCGCAGCACCGACAGACCCCGGGCGCGGCGGACGGCTACCTCGTCATCCCCTTCGAGATGGGTGAGCTGGCCACGATGAGCACGGACATCATGCCACCGGGCCAGGACGAGTCGGATGCATCGCTCGACGCCGCGCTCGCCGGTAACGCGCCGCGCGAGGCGCCGCCCCCCATGCCGGGCATCCGCACCAGCGCCGGCGGCCCGCCCAAGCTCCCCAAGCGCGAGCGCCGCAGCGCGATGACCGAGGAGGACCGCGCCTTCCTGGACCGCGCCTTCCAGTCCATCGCCGACCGCAAGGCGGAGCTGCTCGCCGAGTCGCGTCAGCTCAAGCGCCCTCCCCCGCGCCGCGAGCTGATGGGCACGCCGGAGGGGAAGATTCAAATCCTCCGCGACGAGCTCAAGACGCGCGAGGCCCAGCTGGCCCGCCTCTCCGAGATCTGGAGCGTGCGAGAGCGCGAGCTGCTCTCCGGCGAGGACCGCCTCCACGAGAAGGACGTGGAGCTGCAGGGCCTCAAGATGCAGGTGGACGACCTGCTGCGGCGCTTCAACGAGGCCCAGCAGGCGATGCTCCAGAAGGAGCGCGAGCACGGCGCCACCGTCGACGACCTGCTGCTGCAGAAGTTCTCCTCGGAGAAGGACCTCATCGAGGTCGTCGCCTCCAAGGAGAAGGACATCAACCTGCTGCGCAAGGAGGTCCACAACCGCGACGACGACCTCGCGCGGCGGGGCGCCGAGCTGGAGCACCTGCGCGGCGAATACGAGAAGCTCGACAAGCACCTCAACGTCGTCACGTTGGAGTTCGAGGTCAAGGAGCAGAAGCTCCAGGACAGCGTGCGCGCGCACGAGGCCGAAGAGGCCCGGCTGGGCAAGCGCGGTGACGACTTCGAGGCGGAGCTGGGCCGCACCATCAGCGAGCGGGATCAGCGCTACGCCGAGCTGGACGGCGAGTTCCAGGCCCTCCAGGAGCGGCTGCAGCAGACCGAGCAGGAGCGCGACGCCACCGTGCGCGGCCTGGAGACGCGCGCCGCCGCCGCCGAGGAGCACGGCGCCCGCGCCGACGAGGAGATCACCCGGCTGAACGCGGAGCGCGACGCGCTCGAGGCGCGGCTCAGCCAGCAGGTGGCGGATCTCGAGACCGACCTCGCGCGCACCACCGGCGAACGGGATCAGCTCCGGCTGGACAAGGACGCCCAGGAGGCGGAGCTCAGCCAGCGCATCGAGGACCGCGACGCCAAGATCTCGGCGTTGGACCGCGAGCTGTCGGAGACCATCGCCCGCAACGAGCGCACCGAGGCGGACCTCAACTCCAACATCCAGCAGCAGTTGGAGCGCATCGGCGAGCTGGAGGGCGAGGTCGAGGCCGTCAAGGCACACCTGGCCGACCGCGAGGCCGAGCTCACCGGTGAGCTGCAGGCGCTCACCGAGGCGAAGAACGCGCTGGAGGAGGACCTCACCGGCCGCCTGGAGGCGCTGCGCGTCGCCAAGGACGCGCTGGAGGAGGACCTCACCCGCCAGCTGGAGGAGGTCCGCGCCGCCAAGGCCGAGCAGGAGGCCGACCTCACCGGGCAGATCCAGGCCCTCACCTCGCAGCTCGAGCAGGCCCAGAACCAGGGCGAGCAGCTCCAGGCCCGCGTCGCCTCCCTCGAGGACACCGTCGCCCAGCGCGAGTCCACCATCGAGGGACTCCAGGGCGATGTCGCCACGAGAGATCAGCGCATCTCCGAGCTGACCGGAGACCTGGAGGCCACCAGCCAGACGCTGGCGCAGACGCAGGGCACGCTCGCGCAGACCGAGCAGCAGCTCGCGGACACGCAGGGCACCCTCGCCTCCACCGAGCAGTCGCTGTCCGAGACGCGCGGCGAACTCGAGGCCACCAGCCAGTCGCTGTCCGAGACGCAGACGCGCCTGGCCCAGACGGAGGAGGCGCTGTCCTCCACGCGCGGGGAGCTGGACGCCACCAGCCAGACGCTCGCGCAGACGCAGGACACCCTCTCCCGCACCGAGCAGCAGCTGGCGGACACGCAGAACACGCTCGCCACCACGGAGCAGTCGCTCTCCGAGACGCGCGGCGAGCTGGACGCCACCAGCCAGACGCTGGCGCAGACGCAGGGCACGCTCGCTCAGACCGAGCAGCAGCTCACGCAGACCGAGCAGCAGCTCGCGCAGACCCAGGGGACGCTCGCCACCACGGAGCAGACGCTCTCCGAGACGCGCGGCGAGCTGGATGCGACGAGCCAGACGCTGGCGCAGACGCAAGGCACGCTCGCGCAGACCGAGCAGCTGCTGGCGCAGACGCAAGGCACGCTCTCGCAGACCGAGGGCAGCCTGGCCGAGACGCGCGGCGAGCTGGAGGCCACCAGCCAGACGCTCACCCAGACGCAGAACACGTTGGAGGAGACGCGCGACGAGCTGGGCACCACCACCGCGCAGCGGGATCAGCTCAAGCTGGAGCTGGACGAGACGCGCACGGTGCTCCAGGAGACGCAGGCCTCGCTGTCCCGGACCACGGGCGAGCGGGACCAGCGCATCGCCGAGCTCCAGGCCCTGGGCGAGGCCAAGGACGCGCTGGAGCAGCTGCTCACCGGACAGATCGGCCAGCTGCGCGGCGAGCTGTCGGAGACGCTGGGCAACTACGAGGCGGAGCGCGCCGCGCACGAGAAGCTCGCCGCCGAGACGAGCGCCACCATCGAGGCGCTCACCGGCGAGCGCGACGGGCTGCGCTCGGAGCTGGAGGCCACCAGCCAGACGCTGGAGCAGGTGCAGGGCCAGCTCGCCGCCACCCGCGACGCCCTGTCGCGCGAGCAGCAGGCGCACACCACCAGCCGTCAGCAGGCGGCCAGCACCCAGTCCACGCTGGAGGGCGAGCTCAACGAGGCGCGCAACCAGGCGGAGGAGCTGGGCGAGCAGCTCACCATCACCAAGCACGAGCTGGGCGCCCGCGTCGCGGACGTCACCCAGCTCACCGCGCAGCTCGCCCAGGTGGAGGACACCCGCGCGAACCTCAAGGAGCGCCTGGACACCCTCACCGAGGAGTCCCAGCGCCGCGAGGAGCTGCTCCAGAACGACCTGGCCACCAAGGGCAAGGAGCTCTCGGACACGCTGCGCAAGCTCACCCAGGTGACGCAGGAGAAGATGCGTCAGGCCGAGGTGCTCAACCGCGAGGTCGCCACCCGCACCGAGCAGCTGAAGGCCCTGGAGACGAAGCTCCAGACGCAGGCCACCGACGCCAAGCGCCACGCGGACGGGCTCGGCCAGCAGATGGCCGGCCTGAACAACCAGCTGGAGCTGGCGAAGAAGGCGCTCGGCGAGCGCGAGGAGCAACTGCGCGCGGCGGGCACCAGCCACCAGAAGCTGACCCAGGAGCGCGAAGGCCTGGCCGGACAGCTCCAGCAGGCGCAAGCGGCCCAGGCGCAAGCGGCCCAGGCCTGGCAGCAGGAGCGCGCCGAGGCGAAGCGCGCGTCCGACGAGCTGGCGGCGAAGCTGGCCAAGGCCGAGCAGCGCATCGCCCAGCTCACCCAGGAGGCCCAGGCGAAGGCGGCCGACGCGGACGCCAAGGCCAAGGACCTGCAGGCCCAGCTCGCCACCCGCACCAAGAAGGTGCAGGACCTGGAGCTGGCGGTGGAGAACGCGCAGGGCGCCAAGGCCCGCGCGGAGAAGGACCTGGCCGCCAAGGTGGCCGCCGCCGAGGGCAAGGCCAACGAGGCCGCCGCCCGCCTCGCCACCGCCCAGAAGGAGCGCAAGGACCTGGAGGCGCGTCAGCTGCGCGAGATCGAGGAGCTCAACACCAAGCAGAAGGCGGAGCTCGAGCGGCGCGAGGCCATCAAGACGCAGGAGGTCACCCGCCTGCAGCAGTCCGTCCAGGAGAAGAGCAAGGCGCTCAAGGTCGCCGAGCTGGAGCTGGCTCGCTACAAGAG
>NZ_SRLW01000482.1:0-4778 GCF_006518215.1 Myxococcus sp. AB025B | reverse complement strand
GGCGGGAGGCGGGATGACGGTGGGGCTGCTGAGAATCACCGTCGGCGGCGGCATGACGTTCAAGGCCACCGGGGCCCGTGCGGGCTTGCCCTGCTCGAACGAGGACACCGCGAAGTCCACCACCGCCTTGGCCGCCGGCTGCATCGCGGGCGGCACCGCCTGCTGGACAGTGGCGTTCGCCACGGTGCGGATGATAGGACCCAGACCCCTACGGATTGCATCAGTCATGTAATTTCCCCCTCTACTGAAAACATTCTACTCGAAATGTTTTCGCATGACCAGGGCCCGGCGTTCATCCGTCATCTGGACGCGGGGTGAGTCACGTCAGGAGGGCAGGCCGAGCGCCACCAGCGCGGCGGCCACCACCTGCTTCACGGGAACCCCGGCGGCCTCGGCGACGCGGCGGCAGTCCTCGAACTCCGGATGCGCGTTGAGGACGGCGCCGTCCCGCAGGCCGCGCTTCACGCGCACGCGCCCCCACGGCGTCTGCACCTCCACCCAGTCGCGCGCCAGGGCCTGACGCTCGACGCGGTGGTAGCGCACGCCCAGGGACGTGGACTCGCGCAGGAGCAGGTCCACCGTGGTGTCGCGCAGGCCGCCCTCCACCAGCGCGCTCAAGAGGTGGCCCGGGCGGCTCTTCTTCATCACGACGGGGGCCACCCACGCATCCAGCGCGCCCACGGCGAGCAGCCGCTCCACCAGGTGCCCCAACAGCTGCGGCGTGGCGTCGTCCAGGTTCGCCTCCACCACCCACAGGCCCTCGGTGCGCGAGTCCTCCAGCCGCCCCAGCGACGCGCGCAGCACGTTGGGCCGGTCGCGGAAGTCCTTCGTGCCCACGCCGTAGCCCACCTTCTCGACAATGAAGTCGGGCGGGTGGCCAATCTTCGCGAGCACCTTGAGCAGCGCCGCGCCGGTGGGGGTGGTCAATTCGCCCACGCCCTCGAAGCGCACGGGCACGTCGCGCAAGAGCTCCAGCGTGGCCGGCACGGGGATGGGCATCATGCCGTGCGCCACGCGGATGGAGCCGCTGCCCAGGGGTGGCGGCGCCGCGTGGACCTCCGGGTCGCCCAAGAGCTCCAGCACCACCGCCGCGCCGCAGATGTCGACGATGGAGTCCACCGCGCCCACCTCGTGGAAGTGGATGTCGTCGATGGAGACGCCGTGCACCTTCGCCTCGGCCTCGCCAATCGCGCGGAACACCGCGAGCGCCCGCTCCTTCGCGCGGGGCGGCAGCGTGGACGCGGACTCGATGAGGCGGCGGATGTCCGCGTAGGCGCGGTGCGGATGGGCCTCGCGCGCGTCCAGCACCACGTCCAGGTGCGTGCCGCTGATGGCGTGGCGCACCGCGCGGCTCACCGCCAGCTTCCAGCCCGGGACGCTCAGCCCTCGCAGCGCCGCTTCAATCGCCGCGGGCTCCAATCCCAGGTCGATGCCCGCCGCCAGGAACATGTCCCCGGCGATGCCGCCCACCGGCTCCAGGTAGAGGATGCGCCGCATGCCGCTCACCGCCGCCCCTTCGTGCGCGAGACGAGCGCGGCGTAGAAGCCCCCGCCGAAGCCGTTGTCGATGTTCACCGTCGCCACGTTGGAGGCGCACGAGTTCACCATCGCCAGCAGCGCGGACACGCCCTTGAAGTTGGCGCCGTAGCCCACCGACGTGGGCACCGCGACGATGGGGATGCCGACGAGCCCGCCCAACGCGCTCGCCAGCGCGCCCTCCATGCCCGCCACCACCACCGCGGCGTGGCACTCCTGGATCTCCTCCCGGCGCCGCAAGAGCCGGTGGATGCCCGCCACGCCCACGTCGTAGACGCGGCGCACCTCCGCGCCCATGGCCTCGGCCGTCACCGCGGCCTCCTCCGCCACGGGGATGTCGCTGGTGCCCGCGGTGACGATGGCCACGCGGCCCGCGCGCACCTTGCCCTGCTTGAGATGGAAGATGCGCGCCACCGGGTGGTACAGGCCCTTGGGGAAGCGAGCCACCAGCGCCTCCGCCTTGTCCGGCTGCAGCCGCGTCACCAGCACCGTCTGCTTGCGCTCCACCAGCGCGCCGACGATGCCCAGCAACTGCTCCACCGTCTTGGGCTCGCCCAGCACCACCTCCGGGAAGCCGAAGCGCAGGTTGCGGTGGGTGTCGAGCGTCGCGTACCCCAGCTCCGCGAAGGGGAGGTCCTTGAGCTTGCCCACGGCGTCATCCACCGAGACGCGGCCCGACTTCACGCTCCCCAGGAGCTGCTTCAGCGCCTTCTCATCCATGGCGCCCCTGTACCCCGAAACGGGCTACACGCCCAGCCGCGCCAGGAGCGCCCGGGAGCTGTCGCGCTCCAGCACCAGCAACAGCTGCCCGCTCACCGGGGGCGTGGCCGCCGCCATGAAGCGCGCCTCCAGCACCACCACGCGGCCAGGGTCGCCCTCCACCTGCCCCACCGCCGCGCCCACCAGCTCGCGAGCGCTCGCCCGCCGCAGCGTGGGCACCGACGGCATCAGTCGCCAGGACGTCAGCTTGCCGATGGCGGACAGGCACGCGCTCGCGACGATGTTCGCCGCCTCCGACACCGCGCTGTCGCGCTCGGCCTGCCCGCACTCCCGCGCGCCCAGCAGCAGCGTCTCCAGCGCCTGCGCATCCGGGGCCGGCAGGGCCAGCATCAGCACGCCCCGCAGGGCCCCGGTGATGGAGAGCCAGGCCGCCACCGCGGACGCGTCGCCGCCCAACAGCCCCGCGGCGTCCTCGGGGCCGGTGAGCACCACGCGGGGGACGGACAGGTCCACCTGACGTCCGCCCATGAGCCGGGAGAGCGCGTTGGCCGCATGGCCGCAGCCGATGTTGGCCACCTCGCGCAGGGCATCGAGCTGCGCATCGCTGGGAAGAGGCGGGCTCACGCGGACAGTAACCTCGGAACATCCAGGATGAAGACCGGACGGCCGCTGCCGAGGATGGTCACCCCGGAGAGGCCGGGCAACAGGTCCAGCGGCCGCGACAGCGGCTTGAGCACCACTTCCTCCTGGCCAAGCAGCCGGTCCACGCCCAGCGCCACCCGTCCGGAGTCCCCCTCCATCACCACGAAGGGACGCACCCCGCGCAGGCCGGGCGCCGGCACACCGACGAGCGAGTCCAGCGCGTGCACGGGCAGCAGCGAGTTGCCATGCGGCAGGAGCGCCGTCTCGCGGCTGCGGCTGAGCGCGTCGCTGTCCGCCTCCGTGGCGCCCACCACCTTGGCGATGGGCAGGCCGAAGACCTCCTCGCCCACCTCCACGAGCAGCAGGTGCACCACCGCCACCGTCAGCGGCAGCCGCAGCGTGAAGCGCGTGCCCCGGCCCGTCTCGCTGTCGATTTCGAGCGTGCCACCCACGCTCTCCACCACGCGCTTGACGGCGTCCATGCCCACGCCTCGGCCGGAGATGTCCGTCACGTCCTTGGCCGTGGACACGCCCGGCAGGCACGACAGCATGAAGGCCTCGCGGTCCGTCATCCGCGCGGCGGCCTCCGGGGTGAGCAGGCCGCGCGCCACCGCGGCGGACTTCAGCTTCGCGGGGTTCATGCCGCGGCCGTCGTCCTCCAGCTCGATGATGACGCGGTCCCTGGCGCGCTTGACGGCCACGAGCACGCGCCCGCGCGGGCCCTTCTTCGCGGCGACGCGCTCCTCGGGCGACTCCAGGCCGTGGTCGATGCAGTTGCGCAGCAGGTGCAGCAGCGGGTCCGCCAGCTCGTCGAGGATGGCGCGGTCCAGCTCGATTTCGGCGCCGGTGATGACCAGGTCGACCTCGCGCTCCTTGCGCCGGGCGATGTCGCGCGCGGCGCGGGGGAGCCGGTCGGTGATGAGCGACAGCGGCGTCATGCGCGCCGTCATCACCTTGTCGTGCAGGTCCTTCACCAGCGTGTGCAGCCGGTAGACGCCCTCCTCCAGCGCGGGGCGCACGTTCTCCGGCAGCACCTTGCCCACCTCGCGCAGGCGCGCCGTGGCGAGCATCAGCTCACCCACGGTGTCGAGGAAGTAGTCGAGCAGCTCCGTGCGCACGCGCACCGTGCGCGACGAGGAGTCCGCGCCCACGCCGCGCCCCGCCTCCGCCGCCGACGCCGGAGCGACCACGGGGATGGGGACCGCCACGGCGGGCTTCACCGAGACGACGTCCACCTCGGCCACGTTCTTGAGCGACTGCTGGATGCCCGCCTCGCCCACGGACGTCTCCAGCTCCAGCTGGATGTAGCCGTCCGGGATGCGACCGGCCTTGAGCTCCTCGAGCGCGGGCCGCAGGTCCACCAGCGTGCCCAGCGTGGTGAGCCGCTTGTGCACCAGGAAGGCGCGCACGCCGGGCACCTGGCACGTGGGGGAGATGCGCAGCCGCACCGCCCAGCGCTGCGTGCCGCCTTCGGGGCGCTCGCCGGGCAGCGGCGCCGTGGAGGCCGCCTTGAGCGCCGTGCCCAGGTCGTTCAACGCCACGTCACCGAGTCCGAGCGGGGCTCCCGTGGACGCGTTGCCGTGCGCAGAGGACGCGGGCGCGCCGATGCCGAGCACCTCGCGCACACCGCCGACCCCCGGGTCCAATGAGGTCAGTCGGGGAGGGACCGGCGACTGGGGACCGAGGTCCGCGCCGCTCGTGCTCGTGGAGCCGTTCAACGGGGAGGACGTGCCGGGAGCGGCACCGGACACAGACGCGGGACCACTGGCCGTGCCGCCCGGTGAACCGTTGCCGCCTGTCGAGCTCACGCCGCTCGTCGAGCCTGCACCGTCACTCGCGCCGCCAGACGAACCCACCCCACCTGCCGCGCCCGTCGTGCCC
>NZ_SRLW01000481.1:0-4755 GCF_006518215.1 Myxococcus sp. AB025B | reverse complement strand
AGATTTGTATAAGAGACAGGTGCATGCGTTTCCCCCGTGTGTGGTGGTCAGCGAGGGCTGACCACCTTGTCGCCCACCCGCTTCAGCGCTCCCAATCGCGCTGAAAACTGATGGGTTCGACAAGATTCGTAGGGGATTTCCCTGCGCGCATGCTGCTATGGAGGAATTTTCTTTCCTCGTCGAATCAATGACAGCAGGGCTGTAAAGTCCTAGACCCAGTCAGGTCTGGATGGATTGGATTCAACGCAGAATTTGTATTTCAGGAAAAACTAGAGAGGCTCTGGAAACTCCAGGCTCAGCGCGGCGGCGGGGGTGAGGGCGAAGCCCTCCGGTCCGCGCAGCCTCCAGGCGCTCACGTCGGTGACGGGGCCGCCGACGATTTCGGATTCGCCGGTGTCCCCGCGCGTCTCGGCCTGGCCCAGGTGCAGGCACAGGTGGACCTTGGCATCCACGGGGTCGGCGAGCTTCTGCGCGGCCTGCTGGAGGATGCGCAGCGAGCGCTCCGCCTCGCGCAGGTAGGTGGTGCGCTCGGGGGTGGGCGCGCCGTTCTCCAGGGGGCGCACGGCGAGCAGCGTGGTGCCGGACTGCAGCGCCAGCAGGAAGCCCCCGCCGCGCAGGCCCTGCTCCAGCCCGTCCAGCACGTCCGCGAGCACCGCGTACATCGCGTCGTCGTCCTGGGCCACGGCCGTCGACAGCACCACCTCCGCGTGGACGGCGAGCGCCAGCCGGGTGCGGTGGGTGGGCTGCACGGGCTCCTCGGCGGCGTCGGCGAGCGCGGCCAGGAACGCGCCCACGCTGCCGAAGCGGCGGCTGGCGTCCTTCTCCAGACAGCGCAGCACCACCTGGTCCACGGCCGGGGACACCGGGGCGATGGCGCTGGGCCTGGGCGCGGGGGCCTCCAGGTGCAGCCGCTCCAGCTCCATCCGGTCCTCGCAGAGGAAGGGGTAGCGGCCGGTGAGCAGCTGGTGCAGCAGCACGCCCAGCGCGTAGACGTCCGTGTGCGGGCCGATGGCGCCCCCGCGGAACTGCTCGGGCGCCATGGCGTGGGCGGTGCCCAGCCGCTGGCCGGCGATGGTGAGCCCCTCCTGGGTGGCCTCGGCGGACAAGAGCTTGGCGATGCCGAAGTCGAGCAGCTTCACCCGCGGCTTCTCGCCCTCCTCCACGACGAGGATGTTGCTGGCCTTCAGGTCGCGGTGGACGACGCCCGCGCGGTGCGCCGCCTCCAGCGCGCCGCACACCGGCTCCAGGTACGCGCGCGCGCGGGACGCCGACAGCCGCCCGCGCTCCTGCACCACCTGGCCCAGGGTGCGCCCGGCGAGCAGCTCCATGACGTAGTAGGGGCTGCCGTCCGGCATCAGCCCGAAGTCATAGACGTCCACGATGTTGGGGTGGCGTATCTGGTTCACCACCCGGGCCTCGCGCACGAAGCGCTTGAGCATCTCGCCCTGATCCGCCAGGTGGGGGTGGAGCACCTTCACCGCGGCCCGTCGGCCCAGGATGCGGTGCTCGGCTTCATAGACGCTGCCATGTCCGCCGGAGGCCAGCAGGGCCTTGAGGACGTACTCGCCCGCAAGTGTTCCCGGGCCTCGGCCCGCATCGCCTCTTGCCCGCTCGGTGCCATGGAGATCCGCGCGTGCCTGGATGCGGAACGTGCTCTCGGAGTCGGCCGCCATGTGGCGTCGTACCCTAGCACCGCGCCCGGGACGCCTGCTGCATGGCCTGGGCCCGAAGCGTCCGCCGCGACGCGGCAATCCTACCTGGGCGTTCACCACCCATCACAGCGGGTGGCGGAGGCAGGGGCAGATGTTGCCTGGCGTATGCTCCAGGGCCCCATCACCCCGGGTGGTTGGACGCTGAGCCCGGGGACTGCTGGATTCTGGGGACGTGACACCACGCGTGCAAGCTGGGGCAGGTGGAGTGGACGGACGCGGCGCGGGGTGCCGGGGGGCTGCTTGATGACGACATTGGATGACCTCACGACCTGCGCCGGTCTGGCGCTGGCTCCGCCGTCCTCGACGGGAGCCTGCCTCATCCTCATCAGCACCACGACGCCCGCGGCCATCGGCAAGGCGTACCGGCTGGAGCCCGGCGAGCACATCATCGGCCGGGGCTCCGAGGCCACGGTGCGCATCGACGACCATGGCGTGTCGCGCAAGCATGCCCGCATCGTCCGCCTGCCGGACGGGGGCTGCCACGTCACGGACCTGGAGTCCACCAACGGCACCCTGCTCAACGGCACGCCCATCGCCACGGCGGAGCTCCAGGAGGGCGACAGGCTCCAGATTGGCACCGTCACGGTGTTCCGCTTCTCCAAGCGGGAGCTGCTCGAGCAGCGCGAGGAGGCCCTGCGCCAGGCGCTGTCCGCCGCGCGCGTGGGCATCTGGGATTGGAACGCGCAGAGCGGCCGGGTGACGTGGAGCGAGCAGGTGGACCGGCTGTTGGGACTGCCCGTGGGCAAGCTGTCCGGCCGCGCCATGGAGCTCGAGGAGGTGGTGCACCCCGCCGACCTGCCTCGCGTGCGGGAGTCCCTGTCCATCGCGTTGGAGAAGAAGACGCAGGTGGACGTGGAGTACCGCATCGAGCCGCAGGGCAGCGGGTGGCGCTGGATTTCGTGCAAGGGCGACGTGCTGTGCGACGCGGCGGGGATGCCCGCGCGCGTGACGGGCACGGTGATGGATATCACCGCCCGCAAGCAGGCCGAGCAGGAGCTGGCGCGCCAGGCGCTCATCTTCGAGAGCATCTACGACGGCGTGGTGATTACCGATTTGGGCGGCGGCATCATCGACTGGAACGCCAGCGCGGAGCGGATGTTCGGGCGCAACAAGACGGAGGCGCTGGGGCAGACGCTCTTCCGCGTGCTGCACCCGGACGAGCCGGACCGGATGACGGGCATGGTGCTCGCGGGGCTGGAGAAGCAGGGCCGGTGGTCGGGGGAGCTGGAGTTCAAGCGCCGCGATGGCACCACCTGCTGGTGTGAGTCCGTCGTCGTCCCGCTGCGCGACAGCGAGGGGCGCACGATTGCCAACATCATGGTCCACCGCGACACGTCGGAGCGAAAGCAGCTCCAGGCGCACCTCGTCGTGGCGGACCGGCTGGCGTCGGTGGGCACGCTGGGCGCGGGCGTGGCGCACGAAATCAACAACCCGCTGGCGTACATGCTGGTCAACCTGCACCTGGTGCGCGAGGGCCTGGAGCGGATGGAGAGCCAGGTGCCCGCGGCGGCCATCGCCTCGCTGCAGCAACTGGTGCGGGAGACGACGGAGGGCGCCGAGCGCATCGCCACCATCGTGCGCGACTTGAAGGTCTTCGCGCGCGGCGAGCAGGAAGTGCGGCTGATGCCGGTGGACGTGCGGCGCGCGGTGGAGCTGGCGTGCAAGATGGCGGACAACGTCATCCGTCACCGCGCGCGGCTGGTGACGGAGTTCGAGCCGGTGGCGCCAGTGGAGGCCAGCGAGTCGCGGCTGTGCCAGGTGTTCCTGAACCTGCTGCTCAACGCGGCGCAGGCGATTCCGGAGGACCGCTCGCCCGAGCACGAGCACGAAATCCGGGTGGTCATCCGCGCCGGGGACAGGGGCCGGGTGCTGGTGGAGGTGCGCGACACCGGCATGGGCATGACGGCGGAGGTGATGGACCGCATCTTCGACCCGTTCTTCACCACGAAGCCCGTGGGCGTGGGCACGGGGCTGGGGCTGTCCATCTGCCATGGCATCATCGAGTCCATGGGCGGCTCCATCCACGCGGAGAGCGAGCCGGGCAAGGGCAGCACGTTCCGCGTCGTGCTGCGCGCGGCCACGCGGGAGCTGGAGCTGCTGCCCAGGCTCCAGACGGTGGTGCCGACGAACGCGCGGGCGCGCATCCTGGTGGTGGACGACGAGCCGAACGTGACGCTGGCGTTGCAGCGCTCGCTGGCGGCGGACCACGAGGTGGCGACGGCGAACAGCGCGCAGGCGGCGCTGCGACTGCTCAACGAGGGCAGCCGCTTCGACCTCATCCTCTGTGACGTGATGATGCCGGGGATGACGGGCATGGACCTCTACAACGAGCTGGGCCGCAGCGCGCCGGAGCAGGCGGGCCGCATGGTGTTCATGACGGGGGGCGCCTTCACGCCGCGCACGGTGTCGTTCCTGCGCGAGGTCCCCAACCTGAAGATTTCCAAGCCGCTGGACCTCACCCAGCTCCGGGAGCTGGTGGGACGCTCGGCGGAGGCGAGCCGATGACGGGCTCGGCGGAGCGCGCTGTGTCTTCCTCGATGACCGCACCGGACTCCGCCGACGACGTGCGCTTGAGCGCGGTGGCTCCACCTCCCGCGGCCCCTTCTCCCGAGGCGCGCGAGTGGACGCCGCGCGCGGTGGGCATGGGGTTGCTGGTGGGCTCGCTGTTGGCGGTCACCAACGTGTCCATGGGGTTGAAGCTGGGCTGGTGGGAGAGCGGCTCGGTGATGGCGGCGGTGCTGGGGTTCGGCGGGCTTTCGGCGGTGTCGCGCCGACGCGGGGCTCCGTACACGACGCTGGAGAACAACCTCACGCAGGTGTCGGCGGTGGCGGTGGGCGCGATGCCCGCGGCGGCGGGGCTGTTGGGGCCGCTGCCGGCGCTGATGCTGCTGGGGCTGGAGGTGCCGGGCGTGGCGGTGGCGGCCTGGAGCGTGGCGCTCGGGGTGCTGGGCGTGCTGGCGGCGCACCTGCTGCGGCGGCGGTTGATGGAGGAGGAGGCGCTCGCGTTCCCGACGGGCATCGCCACGGCGGAGCTCATCACGGC
>NZ_SRLW01000480.1:0-4908 GCF_006518215.1 Myxococcus sp. AB025B | reverse complement strand
CTGATGGGGCTGGTGAGCGAGCAGCACATCCTGGCGGCGTGGCGGGGGGATCCGCTGGCCCCGGTGTCGGCGGTCATGGCGAGGGTGGGCGAGCCTCCCGCCGAGCGGCGGCGCTTCCGGTTGAGGTTGCCGAAGCTGACCCTGCGGCGTGGGGGCAAGGGGCGTCTGCCCACCTGACGTCCGGGGGCGCGCCGGGCGCGGCGTGGCGCTACAGTGGCGCCCCCCGTGCCGGACGACGCCCCCCGCTGGACTGTCTACATGCTGCGCTGCCGTGATGGCTCGCTCTACACCGGCGCCACCAACAACCTGGAGCGCCGGGTGGCCACCCATGGCCGGGGGCGCGGCGCGGCCTACACGCGGGCGCGGCTGCCGGTGACGCTCGTCTGGAGCGAGGCGGCCGAGGACCGGAGCGCGGCCCTGCGGCGGGAGGCCGCCATCAAGCGCCTGTCCCGGGGCGACAAGCTGCTGATGGTGGAGGCGGCCCGTCCACCCGCCAGGCGTCGCCCGCGCTGACGGCGGCGGCTCGACGTCATACCTCGGAGCGGGGATGTCTGTTGCTCGGTGAGCCTTTCTCCGCGCATGTGTTTTCATCCCGGAATCCGGGTCTTTTCCGTTCCGGATGCCGATACACGAAACCCGGCCCACGCGTTACCGTGCAGTCATTCCTCACAGCAGGGGTCGGTCATGCTTCGGTCTCGTTCGGGAGTCTTCCTCGCGTTGGTCATCTCCGCCCTGGGTACCGGTTGCGGGATGGTGGTGAACCACTCCCCCGAGGTCACCGCCGGGCCCATCCCCAGCCCGAAGACGGTGGCGCCGGGCGAGGTGGTGCAGATGCTGTTCGAGGTGAAGGACCCGGATGGGGACGGCATGGAGTACTACTGGACGCAGTCGCCCGCGGAGCCCGCGGGCCGGTTCAGTGACCCTCACGCGCGCGCCCCCACGTGGACGGCGCCGGACGTGGATGGGCCCAAGCACTTCCTGCTGCAGGTCAACGTGGTGGACAACGAGGGCGGCGGCTTGCTCGGCACGGCGCCGTCGGTGCTGGTGCGGGTGCCGTAGTGCTTCAGGGGGCCGTCTGGGGGGCGGCCGGGGGCGGAGCGCCCGTGTCCCGGGCCTTGCGGTTGGCGCGCATGACGAAGAGCACGCCCAGCACCAGGAAGACGAAGGCGCCCACGCCGGCGCCGATGGTCTGGTAGTGGATGAGGTCCGTGGTGACGTTGCGAATCACCTCGGGCAGGTTGCACATCGTCTGGCTGGCCAGCGGCGTGTCGTTGTACCAGCCCAGGTAGTTGGGGCCCACCCAGGACGCGACCAGGACGCCCAGCAGCGTTCCCAGCAGGACGAAGTTGAGCAGCGTCTTGGCGGCGTTCATGCGCAAGCACCTCGGAAGGAGGACGGCGGGCCGTGCTTAGTATGTGCACGGCGCGCGGGCCAGGGGGGAACGTGTTAAGGGAGGGGCGTGCCGCTGCTCCCGCTCGCCCTCCTGTTCAGTCTCGTCGCGCTGGTGTGCGCCGCCTTCCTCCTCGTCCACGCCTTCCGTCGCAGCGTGGGCACGGGGGTGATGGTGCTGCTCATCCCCTGCTACGTGTTCTTCTACGCGTTCAGCCAGTTCGAGCACCGCCACAAGGGCTTCATCGTCGCGGGCTTCGTGTCCTGCGCGGCGCTGGCGGCGGTGTTCCTGGGGCTGGGCGCGCACGCGCTCGCGCCGCCGCCCATCCGCTTCCCGCCGCCGGGCTTCTGACGCTCCGCCGTGGCGCACTGCGGCCTTCATCCGGAAGAGCCCGCGGTGGCCACCTGCGCGCGCTGCGGCACCTTCCTGTGCGCCGAGTGCGTGGAGTTGGTCCCGGAGGGCTCCGTGTGCGCGCCGTGCCGGGCGCGGCTGCGCATGGACGGGCCCGCGTCGCGCGTGGCCTGGGGTGCGCTGGGGTTGGGCGTGGCGGGGCTTGTGCTCCTGCCGTGCTCGCTGGGGATTCCCCTTCCGACGCTGGTGGCGGGCGCGGGCGCCCTGGTGCTGGGGCTGCGTGAGACCGGGCGCATCCGCAGGGCCGAAAGCCCCGTCCGGGGGAAGTGGCCCGCGCGCGTCGGCTGGGTGCTGGGGGGGCTGACGCTCCTGCTGGTGCTCGTCTGGGTGGCGATGTTCCTGTTCCTCGCCATCGACAGGTGAGGCCCGTCGTCAGACGCCGCGCTCGTTCGGGTCCCAAAGGTACTTGTGCATCTGGAGCTGGAAGCGGACGGAGAGCCGGTCCTCGATGGTCCACTCCGCCAGCTCGCGCGGGTGCAGCTTGCCGAACACGGTGGAGAACAGCAGCGAGAAGGGCTTCTCGGTGAGGCGGTGCTCGGCGATGAGCGCCTTGGACCACTCGTAGTCCTCGCGCGAGCCGATGACGAACTTCACCTCGTCGTTGGCGTTCATCGACGTGAAGTTGCGCAAGTCGTTGCGCGCGCACTCGCCCGAGGACGGCGTCTTCATGTCGACGATTTTGTGCACCGCCGGAGGGACCAGGCGCACGTCGATGGCGCCGCTGGTCTCCAGCAGCACGATGAGCCCCGCGTCGAGCATCGACTGCATCAGCGGATACACGCCGGGCTGCAAGAGCGGCTCGCCGCCCGTCACCTCCACGCGCGGCGTGCGCAGGGCCTTCACCTGCTCCACCACGTCCGCGTTCTTCATGCGCGTGCCGCCGTGGAAGGCGAACTCGCTGTCGCAGTACGTGCAGCGCAGGTGGCAGCCGGTGAGGCGGACGAAGGCGCACAGCAGGCCCGCGTGCGAGGACTCGCCCTGGAGGGAGAGGTAGATCTCCTTCACCACCACGGAGTCGGCGGTGGGGACCAGACGGGGCTCGATGTGCGGACGCGCGGCGGGCATGGCTTCTTCGTGAGACGGGAGGGAGCGGCGCTTCAACCCCAGTCAGCCCACGAGGTCAAGCCGCTCCCCCAATCCCGAGCCAACGCCCCGGCCACACCACCGGATTCCCCGCCAGGCCCCCAAGGCGCCAGGGGGCGGGAACCCCGAGCAATCTGGAGGACTTGCGGCTGTCCGGACGCCCGGGTGCGCCCAGGCCTTCAGGTGTCGGCGGTGCCCTGTCGGGGCGGAGCGGCCTCGGGCTCCGCGGTGGGGGCGGCGGCCGTGCGGTGGTGATGCACGGGGCAGCCCTTGGGGAAGGTGCCCAGCTTCTCGACGTCGAAGCCCTGGGGGTAGGTGCGCAGGTTGGAGCCCTCGCGCCCGAACAGCGGCGTCTCGCGAGGCGACAGCGCGTAGCGCACGAACCGGCCGCGCAGCCACAGCGCGGAGCGGAACAGCTTCCGGCTGAGCGAGGACGGGCGTGGGTAGTGGAAGGCGTCCAGCAACGCATCCTCCATGAGCGTGCGCGCGAACAGCGTGACGAGCGGCTTGGGCGCGAGGTTCGACGGAGGGAAGGTGGTGAGCAGCTCCAGCGTGGCGTCGGCGACGGCGCGGCTGCGCGTGTCGAAGGCGAAGTGCTTCGCCTCGTAGTCGTCCAGGAGGGTGACGAAGTCCTCGTACGTCCCGGGGATGTCCTGGATGCCCATGTGGCGACCCATGGCGCGGTAGTAGTGCGTCCACGCCGTCACCTCGTGGGGCGTCAGCGCCCTCCAGCCGAACTGCGCGAGCCAGCGCACGGGCGTGACGACGAAGGTGGACAGCACGTAGCGCATGTCATCGTTGGAGATGTCATAGGCGCCGTGCATCTGGTTCATCCGACGCAGGGCCGCGCGCCCCGCGGTGCTGGCCATGCCGTGCTCGAGGATGGCGTCGAGGATGAGCACGGTGTCGTCGTAGCGCTTCTGGGGGCGCGCGGTGAACTCGCCGGTGTCGTGCAGCAGCACGCCGATGCTCGGCACCGCGTAGGTGCGGAACAGCGCGAAGCTGAGCGCCTGGGTGATGTCCCAGGGGAACTCCTGGGTGGCGAGGATGCGGACGATGTCCTCGTACTGCGTCACCGCGTCCAGGCGGTCGGTTCGGTCGCGCAGCGCGAAGCGCTTCATCCGGGTCCCCTCCTGCGAGAGCTGGCGGGCACTGTACCGAATGCCCGTGGCGCCCGCTTGTTGGCACTCGCGGGCTCACCGCCCGGTGGGAGGGCGGGCCTTCACGAGCTCGACGAAGGCGTCGATGAGGTGTCGGGCGATGCTCAGGCGCGGCGGGACGCGGGGCAGGTTGTCCGGGTGGAACCAGTGGGCCTCGGCGATCTCCTTGCCGTCGACCTGGATGTCGCCGCCCGCGTACTCGGCGGTGAAGCCCACCATCAGCGAGCGCCCGAAGGGCCAGGGCTGCGAGCCGAAGTAGCGGATGTTCTTCACGTCGATGCCGACCTCCTCCTTCACCTCGCGCGCGACGCACTCCTCCAGCGACTCACCGGCGTCCACGAAGCCCGCGAGCGTGCTGAACATGGGCTCCGGCAGGGTGGAATTGCGCGCGAGCAGCATCGTGTCGCCCCGGGTGACGAGGACAATCATCGCGGGAGAGATGCGCGGATAGAACGGAGTGTTGTCCACCGGGCACCTGCGGGCGCGCTCCCCGGAGACGAGCTGCGTGGGCTGGCCGCAGCGTCCGCAGAAGCGGTGCTGCACGTCCCACTCGGAGATGGCGAGCGCGCGCCCCGCGATGGCGAAGCGCACCTCGTCCAGCCGCTTGTAGAGCGCGCGGGCGGGCACCAGCGTGGTGCCCTCGGGGGGCGTGAAGTCCCGGGGAAGCGGCGCGGTGTAGCAGTCCACGCCGTCCAGCGTGCCCAGGTAGTGCGCCGCCGGGACGACGTCGGGGAACGCCGCGCCGGTGGGCAGGACGATGGCGCCATCGCGCTCGGAGATGAGCAGCTCCATGCCGCGCGCGAGGAAGAGCAGCGCGTGGTCGCGAGGACGCGCGGGCGGCTCGTGGCTGGGGAGGAAGATGGG
>NZ_SRLW01000047.1:0-43057 GCF_006518215.1 Myxococcus sp. AB025B | reverse complement strand
AAAGACAGTATCCGCGTGCGGTGAAAATCAAGATGAGCAGCTACCCACGGAAACGCCCTCGCCCGGTCCGTCGAGCACGCTCCCTCGGCCCCCTACGTCGCGTCCGTCCCTAAAGTGAACGGCATTGCACTTAGCACCCACGACTGACACGTCTCGCGATGTGCTCAGCGTGTGCCTGTTTTCACACGAGGGCTCTCGTCTCGAGCCTGTGGGGCGTTGTTTTCGTGTGACACATCCGTGACGAAACGCGCCTGGAGATGACGGATGGGAATCATCAGCGCGAGGAACGCGATGGACAGCCCGGCGCCGAGCAGGAACACGGGGCCATAACCCAACGCGAGCCCGTGAAGGGGGTCCGCCAACCAGCCCGCGAGCGGCGCGGCGGGGGCCTTGCCCCAGACCTCGATGCTGGCCATCAGCGTGTAGTGTGACGCGCCGATGCGCCGGTCCACGCGCGACATCATGAACGCGAACATCACGGTGGTGAGCGCGCCGCCGACGAGCTCCTCCGCGAGCGTCACGCCGATGACGCCCGCGTCGCTGACGCCGTGGGTGGCCAGCCACCAGCGCCCCATGAGCGGGAGCACGCGCAGCGACGCGGTGAGCGACAGGGCCCCGAGGATGGGCATGCGCGTGGCGAGCACGCCACCTGTCACGGAGCCGAGGATGGACGCGGCGTTGCCCCACGTCCCCACCCACTGGCCTATCTGCCAGGCGGGGATGCCCGCGTCGACGAGGAAGGGCTTGTAGAGCACGTCCGCCATCGTCTCGCCGAACTTGTACGTACCGATGAAGAGCAGCACCCAGCCGATGCCCGGCTCACGCACCACCGTGAGGAACACCGCGAACCACTGTCGCCAGCTCTCGGTCTTCGGCGCGGTGGGCTCGGCGTCGCGCTCACGCGGAGGCGCCTCGCGAGACAGGAGCGTCACCCCGAGCGCGATGGCGCACAGCAGGGCCATGCCGTGGAACAGGCCCGGCCAGCCCAGGTACTTGCTGGCCCAGACGAGCAGCCCGCCGCCGGTGAGCATCCCCAGCTTGTAGCCCACGACCTGCACGGTGTTGCCCAGGCCCAGCTCCTCGGGGCGCAGCAGGTCCACCGCGAGCCCGTCCACGGCGATGTCCTGGGTCGCGGCGAAGAGGTTCATCACCAGGATGAGCCCGAGCAGCACCTTCAGCGAGCCGCCTTCCGACACCAGCATCCCCGCCGCCACGCACGTGAGCGTCAGGCCCGCCTGCATGGGGAGGATCCACGACTTGCGTCGTCCGATGCGCGCCGAGCAGTAGCGGTCCACCAGCGGCGCCCAGAGCACCTTGAGTCCCCAGGGCAGCGCGAGCACCCCCGCGAAGCCCAGCGCGGTGAGCGACACCCCCTGCCCGCGCAGATAGACGGGCAGCGCGGTGGCCTGGAAGCCGAAGGGCAGGCCCTGCACGAAGTAGAGGATGCCGAGCAGTGCGAGCCGGGAGGCGGGGAGTCTCATGGACACCGCCGAGCATAGGGCCTCCTGAAACGCGCCGCGCGCGCTCGCTTGGGCGCCTGGCGTGCGCGCGGGGGCCCCGCCTCAATCGCTGGACGGTCTCCTGGAAACCCGGCACCCGCCCCAGCTCGCCGGGTCGTTCCGGAACCCGGCGCCGAGCCACCCGCGGCGGGGCCAATCCCAGAGAAACGTGTCTCGTTTTCTCGGGACTCGGGGTGTTTGACAGGTTACGGCCTCCATACAATCTTCAGGCATCTCCCATCAGCACGCTGGGATTCCACCTCAGAGGGGGCAGTCATGGGTTTGCCCGAGCGAAGAGCCATCGCGCAGTACAAGCAGAACGTGTTCCCGAAGTGGCAGCAGAAGCTCAACGAGCTCGTTGGCGCGCCCGTCGAGATCGAGGTCGAGTGGGACACGCTCGGCGCCGACGGCCTGGCGCACCTGTTCGAGCAGGGCATCGACGCCATCTACTTCGAGCCGCTGGTGCTGGCGCTCCAGGACCTCGGCGTGGATGACTTCTCCAAGCAGGCCATCCGCGATGGCTTCAAGAAGTACGTCATCAGCGGCATCGAGCCGGAAGACCGCATCTTCTACCGCTTCGAGAACCAGACGCTGTCGTACCGGCACAACTTCAGCAACATCGAGAACTACACGAACGAGCGCCGTCAGCGCATCGTGAACCTGCTGGAGCAGGGCCTCTAGTCCGTCGTTGTCTGGGATTGCCTTCCGGAGCCGCCGTGGAAAGAGCGCTCCGGAAGGTGGTCGTCTGCCTTCAGCGGCTGTGCTTGAGCACCATGGCCTCCAGCCGCGTGAGGGCCTTCTCCAGGACCTCCATCGACGGACCGAAGGACAGGCGCACGTAGCTGCGGAAGCGCGAGGGGCGCGCGCGGCGCTTGCCGGGGTTCACGTCGAAGAACTCACCGGGCACGGTGATGATCTTCTCCTCCAGCGCGGCGCGGAAGAAGCCCATGCCGTCGTTGAGCGGCGCGGGCAGGCCGGACACGTTGCCCCAGACATAGAACGTCCCGTCCGGCGCGCGGTCCGTGCGGATGCCCAGCCGCTCCAGGCGCGAGTGGAACCTGTCGCGCTTCTCCCGGAACGTGTTGTGGATGGCCATCGTCTCCGCGATGACCGGCTCCTCCTGGAGGAGCGCAATCGCGGCGCGCTGCAGGGGCCGGCTGCCACCGCCGTCCAGGAAGCTGCCCGCGCTGGAGACGGCTTCAATCACCTGCTTGGGCCCCACCGTCCACGTCATGCGCCAGCCCGGGTAGCGCCAGTTCTTGGTGAAGCCGTCGAACAGGACGATGGGGTCCCGGTTCACGTCCTCCACGTAGCGCGCGGCGCTCTCCACCGGCAGGTGCCCGGGGCGGCCCGTCCAGACGTAGTGCGAGTAGAACTCGTCGATGAGCAGCGTGCACTCCTGCTCGCGCGCCACGCCCACCCACCGGGCCAGCTCGTCCCCCTGCACCAGCTTGCCGGTGGGGTTGCACGGGTTGGAGAAGAGCAGGGCGGACAGGCCGCGCCCCTGCACCTCGCGCCGCAGGTCCTCGTGCGTGAAGGCGTAGCCGCGCTCGCCCTCCAGCAGGATGGGGATGGCGGTGAAGGCCTTGAAGACATCCAGCAGCTCTTCGTACGCCGTGTAGTCCGGCAGGAAGTGGCCCAGGTTGATGGAACCCAGGCTCGCCGCCGCCCGCGTCAGCGCCGCGCGCCCGCCGCCCGAAAGACAGACGTTCTCCGCGCTGTACTGGCCGGGCAGGCCCTTGCGGTAGAGGCGGTTGTAGAGGCCGGCGATGGCCTCCCGCACGTCCCACAGCCCCGCGACGGGCGCGTACTCCATGTCCGCCACGTCGATGTTCACCGAGCCCAGCCGCGCGGGGGCCCCGGGCAAATCCCCCGTCTCCGGCTGCCCCTGGCCCAGGTTGCACCAGTCAGGGTCGCTGGAACGGTAGCCTCGGCGCGTGGCCTCGGCGGTGACGTAGATGACGCCCGTGCGCGGCACGGAGCGGAAGGCGGGAATCGTGACGTCGTCGCTCACGGCGCCACACCCTAGCGGAAAAACGGCGCCGCGCGCGTGGCCCGGCGCTACCGGACGATGGGCACCGTCACCGGCGAGTAGTCATCCACCGTCAGCTCCACCTTGCCCACCCGCCACAGCACCGGCTTGAAGCTCGCCTCCACGTGGTGGCCATCCGCCGTCTCCAGGATGGCCCGGCCTTCCTTGGGCAGATACTCACCCACCTCGTATTGCAGGGTGGTGAGGGTGAGCTTGTCCACGCCGTCGGGGCCGCTCAGCTCACCCGTGCCGTCGAGCAGCAGTGACGAGCCGCCCAGAATCGGCATGCCCGGACGCTTCGTCACCTTCGCGTCCATCCTCATGGTGTGGCCCTCGCGCCCGGGGAGGTCGCCCTCGGCCTTCACCCAGACGCTCGTCAAGTCGCCACAGGTGCCGTAGCCCACCTCGGCGGGCAGCACCACGCCCTCCACGCGCAGCTGGCGCAGGTCCGCCTCCACCTCCATCCGGTCCTCGCCGCCGCGGTACCTGAAGAACACGCGCCCGGAGAGGCCCAGGCCGTGGACCTGACAGTCGGGGCCGCTGAACGTCACCACCACGCCGTCCGTCACCGCGTCGAGCGACTCCACCGTGGTGGTGGCGCACGCGAGCCGCTGGGACAGGTCCACCGTGGCGATGTCGAGGAAGCCGCGGCGCGGCTCGCCGCACGTGTACACCGGCATCAGCCCCAGCACCTCGAGCGCCCCGCGCGTCAGGTGCCCCACCGCCGCGGCGCGCTCCACCTTCGCCTTCGCGGATTGGACCAGCTCCTCCGGAGGCTCACCACCACAGCCGGACAGCAGGGCGACGACGACGGACAAAGAGAAGAGGCTTCGCATGGCGCTGCTCCAAGGTATCCCATCCGCGCCTTCGCGGGCGGGGTGCACCCTGGGAGAGCAACCGCTGTGCCTGGAGACAACCTCGCGGAAGGACTGGGGAAAGACTGACTCTACCCCCCACGAGGGGCGTGAAGCGCGGTGCACACTCCGGGCACACGCGCCTCACGTGACAGGGATGTCTCAGCTCTCCAGCGATGCGCGCAGGAACCAGGCGTGCTTCTCGAACTCCACGATGATGCCGGTGGCCAGGTCCTCGGAGTCCGCGTCGTCCACCTCGACGAACAGCTTGCGGCTCTCACGCAGGCCGTCCAGGTACACCTCGATGCGCTCGGCCAAGAGCTTCACGTGCTCCAAGTCCTTGGTGGTCTCCTGCGGATACTCCGGCAGGCGGCTCGCCTTGCCCACGTGGCGGGTGGTGCCGTAGGCCTTGCCACCCAGCGTCACCGCGCGCTCCGCGATGGAGTCGTTGTGATTGGCCAGGCTCACCGCGAAGGTCTCGAACAGCGGGTGCAGCGCCGCGAACTGCGGGCCCTTGATGTTCCAGTGGGCCACCTTGATCTGCGAATGCAAATCCAGGCCGTCCGCCAGTCGGGCGTTGAGGGATTCGACGACGGAGGCGCGGGTCTTCTCGGGGAGGGGGCTGGGGCTGCGGTACATGATGGCCTTCCTTTCGTGCTCGTTCGTTCTGGACGCCCGTTGGATGCGCGGCGCCCGAAAAGGAAGCGCCCCCCGGTGTCTCCACCGGAGGGCGCCTCACCTCACGTCAATGACTCGCGGCCGGGAGCCTTACGACTCCAGACCCACCGCCGCGGCGTGGATGACCGACGCGACGCGGACCGCGTCGTGCACCTGGTCCTCCGACAGGCCGCCCTCGAGGACGACCTTCTCGTGGGACTGCATGCACATCTCGCAGCCGTTGATGGCGCTCACCGCGAGGCAGACCAGCTCGAAGTCCACCTTGTTGGTCAGCACCTGCGCCAGCCTGTTCATCCGCAAACCGGCGCGCTTGGTCGAGTAGGACTCCTTCCCGATCATGTGCCGGAAGCGGTAGTAGACGTTGTTCATCGCCATCAGCGAGGCGGCGGCGCGCGCATCCTCGATGACGGGCTCGGCGTTCGTGAGTGCCTTCTTCGCCTCGTTCAACATCGCCTCCTTCAGCCGCTCATTCCGAGCGGCGAAGGCGCACGCGACGGCCACGCCCCAGCGCTGCTCCGGGGTGAGGCTGCCGCCTTCCAGGACGGCCTGGAGGTTGAGGCGGGTGTCCTTGTGGGCGTCCGTGAGTTCCGCGCGGACGACTTCGAGTGAGGCCATGACGCGCTACCCCGCCTTCGCCAGCTTCTGGGTGAGGGTCTCCTCGCCCTTGCTCCAGTTGCAGGGGCACAGCTCGTCCGTCTGGAGCGCGTCCAGCGTGCGCACCGTCTCGGAGACGTTGCGGCCCACGGACAGGTCGTTCACCGTCACGTGGCGGATGATGCCCTCGGGGTCCGCGATGAACGTCGCGCGCAGCGCCACGCCCTCCTCCTTGTGGAGGATGCCCAGCGCGTTGCACAGCTCGTGCTTCAGGTCCGCCAGCATCGGGAAGGGCAGGTTCTTCAGGTCCGGGTGGTGCGTGCGCCACGCGTGGTGCACGAACTCGCTGTCGGTGCTCAGGCCCAGCACCTGCGCGTCACGGTCCTGGAAGTCCTTGTTCTTCTTGCCGAACTCCGCGATCTCCGTGGGGCAGATGAACGTGAAGTCCTTCGGCCAGGCAAACAGCACCAGCCACTTGCCCTTGTACGTCTCGTTCGTGATCTCCTGGAACTCCTTGCCCTTCTCCAGGCTCACGGTGGCCTTGACCTTGAAGCTCGGGATCTTGTCGCCAACGGTCAGCATGTCGTTACTGCTCCTTGGGTTTGGGGGGCCGGGGGTGGCCCCTGGGAAGGTGTCTTCTTGCGCACTGCTACAGCAGTCTTCGTGCCAGCCCATCCACTGCAATGATTCCGGGGACTTGGCTTCCATCCCCTGCGAGTCACTGCCGCCGGGGCGGTGAATAACGAAATGTCGGTGGCACTCGCCACTGCAATTTCGGTGGATGAACAGCCGGGCCGGTGGGGTGCCCTCCATCACGGCTGGAGAGCCGGCGGAAAATACGAGAACTCTCGCGAGGTTGCACGCGGTACAGGCGGGCAGACGCCCGATTGATGGGCCGCCAACGGAAAAGGCCCGGGCCCCGACATGTGGGTGCCCGGGCCCGTGACAGGGCCTTCGTGCCTCAGTGCGAGGGCGTGGCGGCAACGCGTGCGTCGGGGGCGGGCAGCTTCGCCTCGCCGCGCAGCTTCTGCACCAGCACGTAGAGGCCGGGGATGAACACGAGGTTCACCACCGTGGAGACGAGCATGCCGCCGAACACGGCCGTCCCCAGGGAGGTGCGTGAGCCCGCGCCCGCGCCCGACGCGGTCATCATGGGCACCACGCCGAGCAGGAAGGCGGTGGACGTCATGAGGATGGGGCGCAGGCGGACCTCGGCGGCCTCCACCACGGCGTCGGTGAGGCTCCGGCCCTGGGCGCGCAGCTGCTCGGCGAACTCGACGATGAGGATGGCGTTCTTGCTGGCGAGCCCCACGAGCATCACCAGCCCCAGCTGGCAGAACACGTCGTTGGCCTGGCCGCGCAAGAGCTGCAGGCCGAGCGCGCCGAGGATGGCGAGCGGCACCGCGAGGATGATGACGAAGGGCAGGCTGAAGCTCTCGTACTGGGCGGCGAGGACGAGGAAGACGAAGAGCAGGCCCAGGCCGAAGATGAGCAGGGATTGGCCGCCGCTCTGCTGCTGTTCCAGGCTGAGTCCTGTCCATCCGGCGCTCATGCCCTGCGGCAGGTGCCGGGCGGCGAGCTCCTCCATGGCCTCCATGGCCTGGCCCGAGGACACGCCGGGCGCGGCCTGGCCGCTCAGCTCCACGGCGCGGAACAGGTTGTGGTGGCGGATGAGCTGCGCGGAGATGGTGGGCTGGACCTTCACCAGGGACTCGAGCGGAATCATGTCGCCGGTGTCGCTGCGCACGTAGAAGGCGGCGATGTCCGCGGGGCTGTCGCGGAACTGCTGCTCGGCCTGCACGTAGACGCGGTACGCGCGGTTCGCGTAGTTGAAGTCGTTGATGTACTGGCTGCCCATGTAGACCTGGAGCGTGCTGAAGAGCTGGTCGATGGGCACGCCCACGGCCTTGGCCAGCTGGCGGTCCACCTCCACGTCGAGCAGCGGCGTGTCCGCGTTGAAGCCGGTGAAGACGCCGCGCAGCCGGCCGTCGTCGTTGCCCTGGGCCATGAGCTGCCGCGCGGCGGCGGCGAGCTGGTCCAGGGAGCTTGTGCCCGCGGTGTCCTCGACGACGAACTGGAAGCCGCCCACGGCGCCGACGCCCCGGATGGCGGGCGGCTGGAAGGGCACCACGCGCGCGCCGCCGATGCGGCTCAAGGGGGCGCGCAGCCGCTCGACGAGCGCGGCCACGCTCTGGTCCTTTCCGGTCCGCTCGTCCCAGGGCTTCAGGGGGACGAAGATGTTGGCCAGGTTGGAGCCGGTGCCCTGCGGGGACATGCCCCCGTTGGCGAAGATGGCGCGCACCTCCGGCTGGGCGAGCAGCACCTGCTCCACCTCGGCCATGACCTTCTGCGTCTGGGAGAGGGACGTGCCCTCGGGGCCCTGCACGGTGACCAGCAGGTAGCCCTGGTCCTCGTCGGGGATGAAGCCCGTGGGCGTGACGACGACCAGCGCGGCCGTGGCGACGACGCACAGGAGGAAGGCCCCGAGGATGAGGGCCGGGTGCGCGAGGAGCCCGCGCAGCCCGCGGCCGTACAGGTGGCGCATCCGGTCGAGCACGCGGTCGACGTGACGGAAGAAGGCCCCTTTGTCCCCGGTGTGGTGGGACAGCATGCGCGCGGCGAGCGCGGGGGGGAGGGTGAGGGCGCAGAAGGTGGAGAGGGCCACGGACGCGGCGATGGTGAGCGCGAACTGGCGGTAGATGGCGCCGGTGGTGCCGGGGAAGAGGGCCACCGGGAGGAACACCGCCACCAGCACGATGGAGATGGCGATGACGGCGCCGGACACCTCCTTCATGCCCTCGCGCGCGGCCTCGGCGGCGGTCAGCTTCCGCTCCAGCATCAGCCGCTCGATGTTCTCGATGACGACGATGGCGTCGTCGACGACGAGGCCCGTGGCCAGGGTGAGGCCGAAGAGGGTGAGCGTGTTGATGGAGAAGCCGAGCAGCTTCACGAAGGCGAAGGTGCCGACGAGGGAGACAGGGAGGGTGAGCGCGGTGATGAGGACGCTGCGCCAGCCGTGGAGGAACAGGAAGATGACCAGGACGACCAGGACGATGGCCTCCGCCAGCGTGCGGACCACCTCGCGCAGGGTGGCGCGCACCGCGAGCGTGGTGTCGGTGCCCGTCTGGTACTCCAGGCCCGGAGGGAACTGGGCGGACAGGCGCTGCAGCTCGGCGAGGACGGCGTCACGCACCTCGAGCGCGTTGGCAGTGGGGAGCTGGAAGGTGGCGATGCCCACGGCCTGCTTGCCGCTGAAGCGCAAGAGGGTGCCGTAGTTCTCCGCGCCCAGCTCCACGCGGGCCACGTCCTTCATGCGCACGGCCCTGCCGCTTTCGTCCCGCATGAGGACGATGTCGCCGAACTCCTCCGGCTCGATGAGGCGGCCGCGGGCGCGCACCGCGAGCTGGTAGGGCTGGTCCTCCTCGGACGGGGGTTGGCCCACCTGTCCCGCGGCCACCTGGAGGTTCTGCTCCTGGAGCGCGCGCGTCACGTCCAGGGGCGTGAGCTTGCGGCGGGCGAGCTCGGTGGGGTCCAGCCACACGCGCATGGAGAACTTGCGCTCGCCGAAGATGCGCACGTCGCCCACGCCGCGCACGCGCTTGATGGCGTCCTTGAGGTTCACATCCGCGTAGTTGGAGAGGAACTTCGCGTCGTAGCGGTCATCCGGGCTGTAGAGCGCGACGGAGAGGAGGAGCTGGCTGGAGGCCTTGTTGACCACGATGCCCGTCTGGTTCACCTGGGCGGGCAGTCGCGCGGCGGCGCGGCTGACGCGGTTCTGCACGTCCACGGCGGCGACCTCGATGTCGCGCGTGGCCTCGAAGGTGATGGTGACGTTGCTGGTGCCGTCGTTGCCGCTGGTGGAGGAGATGTAGCGCATGCCCTCCACCCCGTTGAGCTCCTGCTCCAGGGGGATGGTGACGGCGCTCTCCACCACCTCGGCGCTGGCGCCCACGTAGGTGGCGGACACGGTGACCTGGGGCGGCGCCAGGTCCGGGTACTGCGCGACGGGCAGGGTGGGGATGGCGATGAGGCCCAGCAGCGTCAGCAGGATGGAGCAGACGATGGCGAAGACGGGCCGGCGGATGAAGAAGTCGATGAACATGTCAGCGTCCGTTCATCCGCGCGGCGGTGTGCAGCGGGGCCTTCACCTTCACGGGCGCGCCGTCGCGCAGGGCCTGCAGGAACGAGACGGCCACGCGCTCGCCTGTCTCCAGGCCCTGCTCCACGACGTAGCTGCGCTCGCCGAGCGCGCCGAGGGTGATGGGCCGGCGCTCCACCACGGTGGCGCCGTCCTTCTCGCGCACCACGAGCGCGAAGGGCTGGCCGCTCTGACGCACCACCGCGAGCGCGGGAATCTGGAGCGCGTCGCGCACGGAGTAGACGAGCCGCGCGCGCACCAGCTCACTGGGCCGCAGGCCCTGGGTATTCTGGAACGCGGCCTTCACCTCGACCAATTGGGTGCGAGGGTCGGCCTGTGGGGTGACGAAGAAGAGGGGGCTGGTGAGCAGCACCGCGCCTTTCGCGTCGAGCACCTCCATCATCGTATCGGGCTTCAGCGAGCGGGCGCGATGAGATGGCACGGACACGCTCACCTCGAGGATTTCGGCCTGGGCGACGCGGGTGAGCGGGGTGGAGGCGGTGACGAAGTCGCCTTCACGGGCGAGCACGTCGTCGACGGTGCCGGCGAAGGGTGCGCGGATGACGTGGAACTGGAGCTGCACCTGGCGCTGGGCGACCTGGGCCGAGGCCGCGCGCTCGGTGGCCTGGGCGGCCTCGACGCGGGCCTGGGTGCTCTCCAGTTCCTGCGCGCTGGCGAGCCCCTCCTGACGCAGCGCCTGGGTGCGGGTCAGCGTGCGGCGAGCCAGCTCCAGCTCGACCCGCGCGGAGCCGAGCTGCGCCTGCGCACCGTCGAGCGCGGCGGTCTCCACGCGGGAGTCGACCTCGAGGAGCGGTGCACCTGACTCCACGTGCTGGCCAGGACGCACGTGGATGCGGCGCACGTAGCCGTCCACCCGGGGGAGCACCGTGACGCTCTGTCGCGACAGCAGGCTGCCCAGGTACTCCCCTGTGTCTCGCACTTCGCGAGGGGCCACGGTGACCACGTCGATTTCCCGAGGCTCGGGCGCGGCCGGAGCCGCCTTCTTCCCCGAGCACCCCAACACCACCAACAACGCCACACTCCACAGCCGCTTCATCCGAGTCTCCAGGGGTGCACCAGGGGCTTCATCCGTTGCATCGGGCCTCCATGAGGAAGGCGTCCAGGTGGGCCTGGACGCGCTGGAACTCACGCAGCACCAGGTTCAGCTCGGCCTCTCGCAGGGCCGCGCCGCTCTGCACCAGCTCCAGGCTGCTGCCTCGGCCCACCTCGAACGCGCGGCGGGTGAGCTGGTCGGTGCGCTCGGCGAGGTCACGTGACGCCACCGCCGTCTTCACCAGGGACTCGGCCACCTCCACGCTCCGACGTGCGCGTGCCATCTCCACCGCGACATCGCGGCGGGTGTCCTCCAGTTGTGCCTCCGCCTGTTTCTCCAGGCCCGCGCGCTCGCGCACGAGCCCTTCGCGCAGGCCGCCCTCCCAGAGTGGCAGGGAGAGCACGGCGGAGACGCTCCACGTCGCGAAGCGGTCGAAGCCCGGCTCCGTGGTGAGGCCGAGGAGCGTGCTGCTGACACCGAGGGTGGGGAGATATCCCGCGGCAGCTTGTCTCCGGCTGTCACGCGCCGCGGCCACCTGCGTCCGCGCCGCCACGAGGTCCGCCCGGGCGTCCAGGTTCTCCAGCACGACGCAGTCCCTCCGGGTGTCATCCACCAGCCCGTGCAGGTCGAAGGACGGGTCGACGCCTATCGACTCTCCGAAGCCGAGCGCGAGTCCCAGCGCCTCACGCGTCCGTCGCAGTTGCTCGTCCCCCGCGACGAGCGCGCCGCGCGCCACCGCCACGTCCTGCTGGACACGCACCACGTCCAGTTGGTTGCCCGCGCCCAGCTCGAAGGCGCGCTGCGTGAGGGCCGCGCGCTCCAGGGCGCGCAGCAGGCCGACACGGTTCATCTCGGCCGTGCGTTCGGCGGCGACCGTGGCGACGAGTGTCTGCGCGAGCCCGAGGACGAGGCGACGGCGGAGGTCCTGGAGCGAGGCCACCGCGCCGGCCTCTGCTTCTCGCGCGGAGGACAGGCCTCGCCATGCGCCCAGGTCGATGACTGACTGGGTCAGCGTCGTGGTGAGCGTGACCGCGGGCTGGGTGGCGGTGCGACCATCCCCCGCGGCTCCCGGAAGAACACCTGGGGCCAGGGAGGGATTGAGGAGGTCCTGGGCCACCGCCACCTGGGTGCACGCATGGGGCAGCAGCGCCGAGAGCGCCTGTCGCCAGCGGCCGCTCGCGCGCTCCACGCCCGCTTCGGCGCCGCGCAAATCCGTGGACCTTTCCCGGACGAGCGCGAGCGCCTCATCCCAGCTCCTCACGAGCCGGGGCGCGGGAGCGACGGGGCTGAGCATCGCGTCCTCGACCTTGAGAGGAGGCAGCGGCTCGGCGTGTGTCGGAACGGCGATGAGGACGAGGGCGAACGCCAGTCGACGAACGCCCCGTGAGTGGTGACTCACGATGGCGTGCCGCCCACGGTCGTCTGGGTGTCGCCGTCATCCTCGGTCGTACATGACGCCGGACCGACAGCGAGGGGAAGGACAGCGAGCCGCTTGCACGACATGGGACATGCCTCCAGGGAACAAGTCGTGGAGGCACGGTGCCCGCGCGAGCAGCACGCGGGTGGAGAGTTCTGTCAGCGGGCCCGAGCGAGCGGCGAACGGGGCCCACCCGTCGGCGAACGGGGCCGGCGAGTCCCGCTCAGTCGCCGCCGAGCGTCCGCCGGAAGAACGCCACGGCTTCCGCGAGCGTCCGAGCCTGCGAGGCCCCTCGCGTCCCGGGCGTGGCGTCCCGACACAGCATCTCCGCCACCTTGAATCCGAGCTCCGTGCACCGGGGCAGGAAGGTGAAGTGCGCCGCGTCCTCCAGCACCACCGTCTTCGCCGAGGGCAACAGCTTCGCCAGGTGCATGCCGTTCTGCGCGTGGGGCATCAGCTCATCCCCCTGGGCCAGCACCAGCGCCACCGGTACGTCGATGTCCGCGACGTCCCGTGCCTCGTAGCTCCCCGCCATGCCGGGAGCCATGGAGAAGGCCGCCCTCACCCGGGCATCCTTGTACGACGCCCGTGCCAGCGCGAGGTCGATGCGGCTGTAGTCCACCTCGCGCAGCTCATCGCAGCCCGGGTGCGCGCGCGTCTCCGGCGAGGTGCACCCCTGCATGATGGGCGACAGGTTGAGCCGCGCCCCCACCAGCGCGAGCGCCGTGTAGCCCCCCATGGAGTGTCCCGCCGCGCCGATGCGCCCGGCATCCACCCGGGGCCCCCAGACCGCGTCCTTCGACACCGCATCCAACAAGGCCGTGAAGTCCTGGGGCCGCTCCCAGCCGCGCACATAACCCTCCGGGCTCGTGTCGCCGTAGGTGTTCCCGGGGTGGTCCACCGACATGACGATGAAGCCGTGCGCGGCCAGGTGCGCGCCGAACCACGACATGTTGAGGGCCGAGCCGCCGTTGCCATGGGACAGGACCACCAGGGGCCAGCGCTCGTGCGCCGTGGACACCGGCGCATCCTTCGCCGCGACGAAGGGCACGAAGATGGGCGCCGTCGCGAAATCCTCCATCGCCGAGCCCGGCGCCGCCGGATACCAGACCACCGTCTTCAACGTGCGCTGGCGCGCCGCATCCGTGTAGCTCAGCGACGTGAAGCCCACCGCATGGGCCGCGTCGGCGCCATACGGTGACGCGGCCACCGCGCCGGGGGCAGGTCGGGAGGTGGCACACCCACCCATCAGGAGCGTCAGCCCGAGGACTCCCGAGCAGAGGTGGGCGAAGCGGGGACGGAGGGCTCGAAGGGGACGAGGGGGCATTCGGAGCACAGTAACGCTCCAGCGCCGCTCCGATTGCGGCCACGCCCCCACTCCGGCCCCTGATTTCACGCCAGGGGCCCGGCCGGTGGCACCGTGAGTCCTGATGTACTCAGCCGCGAGCCGGCAGCGGCAGGCTCGGCGCGGTGCGCTTCCACGCGTCGAGCTCCTGCACGCGGCCGAGCCACGTCCGGACGTTCGGAAAATCCCCGAGCGGCAGGCGCGCCGGTCCGGCGAGCGCGAACCCCGCGGCCAGCGAGAAGTCCGCGAGCGTCAGGCGCTCCCGCGAGACCCACGTCTTGCCCGCGAGGTGCTCGTCCAGGAGGCGTGCGTACTTCGAGAAGAGCGCTTCTCCGCGAGAGACCTCGGCGGGGTCCGGCGGTCCACGGCCCGTCATCGCCTTCACGAAGTTCTCCTGGACCAGGATGGTGCACGCCGGTGCCATGTGCGCCGAGCACCAGAAGAGCCAGCGGCTCACGTCCGCGCGACCTCGCGCCTCCGTGGGGAGCAGCGTCTGTCCCGGCGTCAGCTCGACCAGGTACTGCATGATGGCGCGTGACTCCCAGAGCAGGAAGCCGTCGTCGTCGAGGACAGGGACGAGCCCGTTGGGGTTGCGGTCCAGGTGCGACGTCGCGCGTTGCTCGCCCTTGGGCAGGTCCACCATGACGCGCTCCAGGGGCACGTCGAGGTGGGCGGCGACGAGCAGCACGCGGCGCGAATTGCCGGACATCGGATGGAAGTAGAGTTTCATGACCGGAAGCACTACCCACCGGGCGTGACAGGGGGATGTCAGGATTCTTCCAGCCCCTGGGGTTCTGACCTCGCGGCCCATGCGGGGGGGCCCGTGGGGGCGCCCGAATGAGCATGACAAGCGTGTCGCGGATGGCGGGTGTTCGCGGGGAGGCCTGGAGGGGCTCCTCCTCAGGGATGCCCGCGGTCGCGGTCTGGCCGTGGCCTTGCAATGCGTAGCGGCGTTGCAATCTCCACTCACTCGCTCGGCGCCTACTTCCAGCTCGGATTCGGCAGGTCGCCTGATGCGTGCTTCGAGGCCCTGTGCGGCGCCACCGTCGTACGTTACGGCCTCGAGCTGGATTATCGCTTCCGCCCCGGCGAGTTCGTGTCGCCTTGGGTGGGCGTGGGGCTTGGGTATCAGTTCGCCACGGCGCAGCTCGTGAGCGACGACGGGGAGAGGCTGGCTGGCTCCAGGCAACGCAGGGGCTTCGACCTGGGGCACGCGAACGCCGGCCTGGACCTGCTCCTCAACCGCACCCTGTCGGTAGGGCCGTACGTCTCCACGTCGCTGGGCCGGTATCGCAAGACGGACTCCGTGGACATCCCCGGCGACAGCCGGCGGTTCCACGTCTGGATTCAGCCCGGCGTGCGCATGCAGTTGCACTTCTGAGCGGGTCACTGCTCGACGACGAACGTGGTGGAGTCGACGCCGGAGTTGCCGGTGGCGGGGTCGAACGCCGTCACGGTGACCTCGTAGACGCCCGGCTGCTGCACGGACAGCGCGGCCTCGTAGGTGCTGGTCTTCCCGGCGAACTTCAGGGGGAGTTGGGAGAGCGGCTTGCCGTGGTGCTTCACCGAGGCGAGCAGCTCATACCGGTTCGAGTCCCAGAGGCCCTTGGGCTCGGTGGAGCAGCCACACATGAGCACGACGTTGGCGCGCAGCGGCACGGTGAGCTTCTTGTCGGCGGGGAGCTTGAGGAACTCCTGCGCGGATGGCGTCACCACGTCGACGACGAAGCCGGGCAGCTCCAGGATGAGGCCATCGCCCTCGACGTGCTTGCCGGGCAGGAGCCACAGCTGCGTCGTGCTGGTGGCGAGCGCCTGCCGCTGCGCGAGGGGCCCCGAGACCTCCACCGTCACCAGCGTCGGCCCGGTGAGGTCCACCGTGGCCGTGTACTTCGCGGAGGCCTCGTCCGCGAGCGGCGCGCCGCGCACCTGGGGCTGCTTCATCAGCGTCTGCGTGTTGCCCGTCGAGCCGGCGGTGACGCCCTGGGTCAGCACCTGCCCCGTGCTCGCATCCCGGAGCACCACCTGCACGCCGCCCATGGACGTCCCGACGAACTTGCCGTCCCGGGCGCGCGCCCGGACGACGAGCCGGGTCTCGACGGCCAGGCTCTCCGTGGCGAACAACAACAGGGTCCAGAGGATGAGGCTGCGCATGGCTTGCTCCGTGGCGGAAATGCTTGGGCGAAACCGCATAACATGGCGGACCCTCGAGGACCGCGTCGTCGAGGGGCTGGAAGCCGGAATCGATGATGGCGCCGCCATGGACAGAGGCCACGTTGCGTCTGCTCGGGGAGCTTCGCCCCTGACGCTCGCGTGACCTCCGCGCTACTCGGCGAAGGCGTCCTCCGTCGAGCGCAGCGCGGTGAAGATGGCGCCCTGGGTCTCTCGAAGCGCCTTGGGGACGCCGCGAGCCATCGGCGCGAGGAGCCAGAGCGGTGGTCCACCGTCGAGCTCCCGCTCCAACTGCAGCCGGGCATCTCCATGCGCGAGGAAGGACGGGAGCGCGGCCCTCCCCAGTCCGACGCAGCACGCGTCCCGCATGGCCAGGAGTGAATTGCAGGTCACCGCGCCCGGCGAATCCGCGGGCACCTCGCGCCACCAGCGCATCGAGGCCTTGGCTCGCAGCTCGGCGCTCGGCTGGAGCCAGTCCGGTGCTCCTCCCTTCGCGCGGTAGACGCCGACCTTCAGCCGTCCGAGCCTCCGGCCGCGCAGCGAGCCGCTCGGGCTCTGGCCGGGGCGCAGCGCCAGGTCGACCTGGCCGGGCAGGAGCTCCAGCTCGTCGTCGCTCACGAGGACCTCCACCGCCTGCGCGGGGCGTGCCCTCGCGAGCGCGCGGAACAGGAGCGGCGCCAGCACGTCGCTGGTCGTGACGACCACGGTCCGCTCCCGACCCCGCCGCTCGGACCCCAGGAAGCCTTCGATGTCCCGGGCCGCAGCGCGCATGGGCGCGGCCCGCTCGGCGATTCGCAGCGTCAGCGTGCCAGGCACCAGGCGCGCACCCCGCGCGAAGAGCGCCGTTCCCAGGCGTGCCTCCAGCGCGGCGATGCGTCTGGAGACGGAGGAGTGGCGCAGCGACAGCTCGCGCCCCGCGGCCTCGATGCCGCCGGTGCGGACGAGCGCCTCGAGGGTCTGAATCTCATCCCAGGAGATATGCATGGGCGCACATTCTCTGTGCGTCGACGCGCAGGTGTCAAACGAGGCGCGCCCGGCTATCAATCCCACCACGTAGGAGGACGCGCTGATGGCCCGCCACCCCACCTTCCGCCGCTCGGGCACCGGGTCGTCCGACGACGCCTCCCAGTCGCACGTCGTGACGCTCTCCCGTCGAGCGTTCGTCGCCGGGAGCGCCGTCGCCCTCTCCGGCTGTCGCACCGAAAAGAGCACGCCCATGCCGCACCTCGAACACCGTCCGCTCGCATCCCTGCCTCGAACCACGCTCTCGTGGCTCTCGCTCCGTGACCACTTCGTGGCGACGGTGGGGCCCCACGCCGGTCGGGGCAAGCCGCTGGGGCCGCTGCTCGTCCTTGCGGACGCGACGTTCGCGCCGAAGTCGCGCTTCCCGCTCCATCCGCACGAGGAGATGGAGATCCTCAGCATCGTCGTGGAGGGGACGCTGTCCCACCACGGAGACCAGGCTCACGGCGCCACGATGGGCGCCAGGACCGCGCAGTTGATCTCCGCGCGGGATGGGATGGTGCACGCGGAGGGGAACGACACGGACAGCCCCACGCGGATGCTCCAGCTGTGGTTCCGGCCGAACACCCATGGGGGGCCGCCGGTCTACTCGTCGCGCGACTTCTCGGGGGGAGGGCGCCAGCTCATCGCGGGCGACGAGGGCATGTCGCTGCGCGCGGACGTGAAGGTCTGGTGGCTCCCGCTCGCCGCGGGCCGGTCGGAGCGGCTCACCATCGGCCGTGCCCGTCGTGGCTACCTGCTCGCGACGACGGGGCCCGTCCGGGTGGAGGCGGTGGGAGGTGGCTCGGGCGTGGACCTGGCGCTCGGCGAGGGCGCGCAGCTGGGGGAGGGCGAGGTCCAACTGAGCGCGGCCACCGGGAGCGCCGCCCTCTGGATCGACGTGGCCTGACGCACGCTGGGCGCGGGTCGCGTTTGATATGACGGCCCGATGTTCCCCGACCTGGCAACGCGCGTCGTCCCGCTCGACGAAATCAAGGCCCGCTTCGAGGCCGCGAACGAAGCGGAGACCTTCGGCTGGTTCGTCCAGAATCTCGAGCACATCCAGGAGCGGGCCGGGCAGCACCACAAGCCCGTGCCCGAGATTCACCTGGCGACCGGGCCCGTGCGGCTCGAGAAGCTCGTCCCCGAGTCTCCGTGGATTCTCGTGGTGGATGGCGACCTCGAGGTGGCCGGTGACATCGACCTGTCGACGCGCCCCTACGACACCAGCCTGTTCGTGGTGTTCGGCGAGGTGCGCGCCAGGAACCTGCGCTTCAGCGGCAGCGCGTGCTGCTACGTGACGAAGTCGGTGGAGCTCACGGGCGGCTGCTTCGGAGACCACGGGGACGAGTCGGCCGAGTTGAACACGGCGCGCTTGAAGGCCCGCGTGGTGATGCTCGACGGCCACACGGGGGTGAACGCCACCGAGCTGGACGCCGTGGTGTTCGCTGGCAAGGGCTGGGGCCTGCCGCTCCACTTCACCTCGAAGGACGTGGCCGCGGAGTTCTTCGTCCCCGAGGCGCTGGATGGGGACGGCTACCACGAGGAGTCGGTGTGGGAGTTGATGGCGAGCGGGAAGGACCCGTTCCTGCCCGGCGCATGGGAGAAGCTCCGCGCCCGGCACGTCGAGGCCAAGGGCCGGCTCAAGCCCCTGTGAGGGGCGCCGTGGGGGAGAGGCTGAGCCGGACGGGCACCGCCTCCCGCAGCCGACGCGAGGCCATCACGGCTCGCCCCCGCGAACCGCGGCCTCACAGGAGCCGAACGTCTCTCCCAGCACCGTGAGCATCGCGCGCAGCGCCGCGCTCGGGTGCCGCGCGGCCGGGTAGACGGCGAAGGCCTGGTGCGGGGCTGGCGCGAACGGTTCGAGGACCTCCACCAGGGCGCGCGTGTTCGCCTGCGCGCGGGGCAGGCGCGCCAGCCCCGCCCCCGCGGCCGCCAGCGCGCACAGCACCTGGAAGCTGTTCACCGCGATGGCCGGCCGGATGCTCACGGGCCGCGTCCCGCTGAACGCCCAGGTCATCGGTGAGGTGGAGCTGCCCATGCTCAAGCACCGGTGCGCCGACAGCTCGCGAGGATGCTTGGGTCTGCCCGCCTTCTTGAGATAGGCGGCGCTCCCGAAGATGCCCACGTGCGAGGGCGCGCCGAGCTTGCGGGCGATGAGCTGCGAGTCCCGGAGCGGGCCGACGCGGATGCACAGGTCATGGCCCTCCTCGACCATGTTCACCTCCCTGTCGGTGAGCTCCAGCTCCAGCTTCACCTGCGGATACCGCTGTGCGAAGGCCGCGAGCACCCCGCCCATCAACCGCTGGCCGAGCTCGACCGGCGCGCTCATCCGGAGCCGTCCGCTCGGGTGCGCTTGCAGCTCGTTCACCAACGCCTCGGCGTCACGCAGCGCGGCCATGGCCGGCGCGACCTCACGTTGGTAGCTGGCGCCGATGTCGGTGAGCATGACGGTGCGCGTGGTGCGCAGGAGCAGCTGGACGCCGAGCTGCTCCTCGAGCACCGCCACACGCTGGCTCACCGTCGACTTGGGCAGGGCCAGCGCCCGCGCGGCGCCCCGGAAGCTGCCGCGCTCGACGACTTCCAGGAACGCGATGATGCCATTCGGGTCGACTGTCCGCATATCCGGACAGTGTATCCCAGACAGGTTCGATTGTCCGAAGGCCCTCGCCAGCGCATGTTCCGCGCATGGCACTGTTCACTCCCTACGGATTGGGTCGCATCACGCTGTCGAACCGCGTCGTCATGGCGCCCATGTCGCGCAGTCGCGCCATTGGCGGGACGCCCAACGCGCTGATGCGCGACTACTACCGGCAGCGGGCGGAGGCGGGGTTGATCATCACCGAAGGGACGAGCCCCTCGCCCAACGGCCTCGGCTTCGCCCGTGAGGCGGGCATCTACAGCCGTGAGCAGGTGGCCGGCTGGCGTGAGGTGACGGACGCCGTGCACGACGCGGGCGGCCACATCTTCGTCCAGGTGATGCACTGCGGCCGTGTCGGCCACGTGCTCAACCTGCCGCCGGGGGCGCGACTGCTGGCGCCGGGCGTGGTGCCGGCCAAGGGAGACATCTTCACCGACGCCCAGGGGCCCAGGCCCATCTCGACGCCCGAGGCGATGACCTCGCGGGAGGTGGCCCAGGTCCGACGCGAGTTCGTCCAGGCCGCGAGGAACGCCATCGACGCCGGCTTCGACGGCATCGAGCTGCATGGGGCCAATGGCTTCCTGTTCGAGCAGTTCTTCAACCCGCACCTGAACCCGCGCACGGATGCCCATGGCGGCAGCCTGGAGAACCGCGCGCGGCTCCTGGTGGAGGTGGCGCACGACTGCGCCGAGGCGATTGGCGCGGACCGGGTGGGCGTGCGGCTGTCGCCCTACAACACCCACGTGGACATGCCCCTCTACGACGACATCCACGCGCTCTACACCTACGTCGCGGGCCGGCTGCGCGGTCTGGTCTATGTGCACGTGGTGGGCAACTCGCACGAGGCGTTGCCGGCGACGGTGAAGGAACTCCGCGCCGCCTTCGGGGGGACGCTCATCGCCAACCGGGGCTTCACGGCGCAGAGCGCCCAGGCCGCCCTCGCCGCCGGGCAGGCGGACCTGGTGGCCTTCGGTTCGCCATTCATCGCGAACCCTGACTTCGTCACGCGCGCACGCGAGGGGCTCCCCCTGGCGGAGATTCGCAAGGAGCTGCTCCATGCGAGTGGCGCGGAGGGGTACACGGACTACCCGCGCGGCACGCCCTCCGCGAGGTGAAGCGCGAAGCGCACCCGAGGCGGGGGCAAGCTGCCAGGTCCGCACCGGAGCCGGTGTTCGCACGGGCCTGGGTTCCCACGAATCCGACGGTGGAGGAATATGTCCGGCGCGCGCTTTGAGTTCCTGCTCGTGCTCCCCGAGGACCTGGGTGGCGCCACGTTCGAGGAGGTCGCCGGCTTCCTCATGGACTTCGTCGCCCACTCGCGCCGGGATGGCGTGCGAGTGGAGCCGGGCCGCGCGCTCCCTCCCTCGGAGCGGGTGCCGAAGGCCTGGCCGACCCGCGCGCTCCTCGTGGACGAGGCCGTGGGGGAGGACGAGGAGTTCGGCGGACTCCACCTGGGCCCCCAGCACCTCGCGCTGTGCTGGCTCGTGCCACTGCATGAGGCGGAGTACGCGTTCATCCAGAAGGAAGGGTTCGACGCCTTCAGCGAGCTCCTGGAGGCCAGCGACATGAGCCCCGCGGACGTCCATCGCCCTTCGCTCGTCTGAGCTCAAGCGGGCTGTCCAGGCACGCGCCAGCCGTCCGCGCGCCAGGGGGCGCGCAGTCGCGGGGGCGCGCACGCGGGCCCCACGCACCACGGGCCGAGGGCCGCACTTCATCCGGGATGGCGCAGTGAGGGTGGCCGGCGGGCGCCGCTTGTTGCCCCTGTTCCTGTCGCTGGCGGTAGCGGACCTCTTCTGCCTGGAGCCATTGCTCGACCTTGATGCCCGCCAGGGGAGGAGCCCATCCCGTCGGCGCGGTCTTGGCGGGTCGGGGTCGTCCTGGCGGGACCCGGCGGGGGACAGCGCGCCAAGCGCCCGAACGAAGCCGACGCAGCGACCCTGCGTGGGGGCGGTGAATGTGCGGTGCGTGCTCCCGCCGCACGTTTGCCTCGAGCCCATCCGGAGTCGGGCGTCGCCGCCAGACCCGTCTCCGTGGACGCCCTGGCGACCCGCCAGCCTCGCGACGAAGCGGCACCGTGAGCGCTCATGCGCATCCCCGTCCCCACCCGCCGCCTGCCCTGTCCCCTGGCAGAGGCCACGGGGCTCGCATCCGACGAAGTGCTGGCGCGACGCGGGCAGTATGGGCGCAATGACGTGGTGGTGAGGCCCCGCCGCTCCACCCTGGCGAGCCTTCGCGAGGCGGCGGGCGACCCGATGCTCTGGTTCCTCGTGGGGATGAGCACGCTCTACCTCGTGCTGGGCAAGGTGTCGGAGGGGCTGGTGCTGCTGGGAGCCATTGCTCCACTGCTCGGCATGGATGCCTTCCTTCACCATCGCACGCGCGTCTCCACCGAGGGCCTGCAGAGTCGGTTGGCGGCGCGGGCCGTCGTGCTCCGGGATGGGCGCGAGGCGGAGGTCCCCGCGGCGGAGGTGGTGGTGGGGGACCTGGCCCGCGTGGACGCCGGTGCCTACTTCCCCGCCGATGGCCTGGTCGTGCGGGGCGAGGCACTCCAGGCCGAGGAGTCCTCGCTGACGGGCGAGTCCCTGCCGGTGGGCAAGCGGCCCCTGGGACAGCTGCCGCCCGGAGAGGCGCCACCCGTGGAGGGGCGATACTGGGGCCTCGCCGGGACGCGCCTGCTGACGGGGACGGCCTGGGTGCGCGTCGTCTACACGGGCGCCGACACGCTCTATGGGAGCATCGTGCGCTCCGCAGAGCGGGGCGCGCGAGCCCGTACACCGCTCCAGCAGGCCGTGGCGCAGCTGGTCTCCGTCCTGGTGATGGTGGCCGCCGGGCTGTGTGGCGTCCTCGCCTTCGTCCGCTGGCGCCAGGGCTTCGGATGGGCGGATGCGCTCTTGAGCGCCGCCACGCTCGGCGTGGCCGCGCTCCCCGAGGAGTTCCCCCTGGCGCTCACCTTCTTCCTGGGCGCGGGCGTCTACCGGCTCGCGCGCAGGCAGGCCCTGGTGCGGCGCGCCGTCTCCGTGGAGAACATCGGCCGGGTCACGTGCATCTGCTCCGACAAGACGGGCACGCTGACGGAGGGACGGCTGGGCGTGGCCAGGGTGCTCCCCTCGTCGGACGTCACCCGGGAGGAGCTGCTGCGCGTCGCGGCGCTGGCGTCGCGCGAGGAAGGGCAGGACCCGCTCGACACCGCGCTGCTCGAAGAGGCCGCGCGGGCCTCGGTCCCCGTGCGCGGAGGGCGGGTCCGGGCCACGTTCCCCTTCACGGAGGAGCGCCAGCGGGAGACCGCGGTGGTGGAGGAGGGCGCTGGGCTGCTCGCCGCCGTGAAGGGAGCCCCTGAGCAGGTGATGGCCCGCGCTGCGCTCGCGCCCGACGACCGGGCGGCGTGGGCCCAGCGCGTCTCGGCGCTCGCGCGCGAGGGGCGCAAGGTCATCGCGTGCGCGAGTCAGCCGCTGGACCCCGCCTCGTGGCGTGGGGGCGAGCCCGACCAGGGCTTCCACTTCCTGGGGGTCATCGCCTGCGAGGACCCGATTCGCGTCGGGGTCAGGGAGGCGGTGCGCGAGTGCAGGGAGGCGGGGCTGCGCACCGTGATGGTGACAGGGGACCATCCGGAGACGGCGTTGACGGTGGCGCGGGAGCTGGGGCTCGGCGGCGCACGGCCCGTGGTCATGACGGGCGAGGCACTGGAGGCGCGCCTTCAGGACGCGGGCGCGCCCCCGGCGGTGGACGTGGTGGCCCGGGCGCTGCCGGCCCAGAAGCACGCGCTGGTGCGGGCGCTGCAAGAGCACGGCGAGGTGGTGGCGGCGACGGGGGACGGGGTGAACGACATCCCCGCGCTCCAGGCCGCCGACGTGGGCATCTGCATGGGGGAGCGCGGGACGCGCGGCGCGCGCGAGGCCTCGTCCATCGTGTTGCTCGACGACGACTTCGGCACGCTGGTGCGCGCCATCGCGGAGGGCCGACAGCTCTTCGACAACCTCCAGCGCTGCTTCCAGTACCTGCTGCTCGTCCACATCCCGCTCGTGTTCACGGCCGCGCTGCTCCCGCTGGCGGGCTATCCGCTGCTGTACCTGCCCATCCACATCGTGTGGTTGGAGCTCATCATCCACCCCACGGCGATGCTGGCCTTCCAGGAGGCGGCGCGGCCGGGCCGGCTGGGGCCCTCCCGGGGACGGAGCGCCACGCGCGTCTTCTCCTCGCGGGACTGGGTCACCCTCGTGGTGGCGGGCGGGTTGCTGACCGCGGGACTGGTCTGGGGCTACGACCGGAGCCTCGGCCCCACGCGCGACGTGGAGCACGGTCGCGCGGTGGCGCTGGCCTCGCTCACGCTCGCGAGCGCCTGCTTCGCGGCCGTGCTCACGGGGCTGCGCACCCGCACGGCCCGGTGGATCTGCGCTTTGTCCCTGGGCGTGTCCGTCCTGCTCATCCAGGTGCGGCCCTTCGCGGCGGTGCTGGGGCTGCACCCCTTGCATGTCGATGACTGGGCGCGCGTCGCGCTGGGGGTGCTGGTGGCGCTGGTGCCGCTGCTCATCGGACGTGGGCTGGGTCCTGTCTCCGGAAGAAGGGCCCCTTGGCCCGCTCCGCTGCGACGACATACAGCAGGGTGATGGTGGTCACCGCCACGAGCAGCAGGAGGGGAGGGCGCACGAAGCCGAGGACGCTCGCGTGGGGGATGAAGGGCACCAGGAAGGTGAGCGCGATGACGGCCCCCGTGGAGACGAGCAGCAGCCTCCCAGGGCGGCTGCGGTAGAAGGGACGGCGCGTGCGCACCACCAGCGCGACCGCCAGCTCCGTCAGCAGCGACTCGATGAACCAGCCGGTGCGGAACAGCTCGGGGCCGGCGTGGAACAGCTGCCGCAGCACCCCGAAGGTGAGGACGTCGAAGAGCGAGCTCAGCAGCCCGAAGGTCACCATGAACCGCCCGATGAGGCGATTGTCCCAGCGCCGCGGCCGGTCCACCAGCTCGGGGTCCACGCTGTCGCCCGCCAGCCCCACCGCGGGGATGTCGGAGAGGAAGTTGTTCAGGAGGATCTGCCCCGGCAGCAGCGGCAGGAAGGGAAGGAATAGCGAGGCGGCCGCCATGCTGATCATGTTCCCCAGGTTCGCGCTCGTCGTGGTGAGCACGTACTTCATCGTGTTGGCGAACGTCCTGCGCCCCTCCTCGATGCCGTGTCGGACGACGTCCAGGTGTCGCCGGAGGAGGACGAAGTCCGCGGCCTCCCGGGCCACGTCCGCGGCCTGGTCCACGGAGAGGCTGGCATCGGCCGCGTGCATCGCCGGGGCGTCGTTCACCCCGTCTCCCAGGAAGCCCACCACATGGCCCTGCTTCTTCAGCGCCAGGATGATGCGCTCCTTCTGGGGCGGGTCCACCTCGACGAAGAGCTCCACGTGCTCGACCTGGTGCCACAGCGCCTCGTCCGTCAGGTGGTGGAGCCGGGCGCCCGTGAGCACCCGCTCGGCGCCGAGCCCCACCTGCCTCGCGACGTGCTCCGCGACCCTGCGGCTGTCTCCGGTGATGAGCTTGACGCGCACCCCCAACCCGGAGAGCTCCAGGAGGGCCTCCCGGGCGCCCGCCTTGGGCTGGTCGACGAAGGTCAAGAATCCCACGAAGGTCAGCTCGTGCTCGTCTTCCCGCGTGTAGCGCTCCCGGGCCTGGATGGCGCGCGTCGCCAGGGCCAGCACGCGCACTCCCTGTTCTCCCCAGGCGTCGACCTGGTCCTGGAGCCTCGCCCGGAGCGGCGCGTCGAGCGGGGCTCCTCCGGCCGTCCGGGTGCAGGCCTCCACGACCTGGGGGAAGGCCCCCTTGGTGATGAGCAGGACCTCGCCATCCTGGCGGACGATGACGGACAGGCGCTTGCGGACGAAGTCGTAGGGAATCTCCCCCAGCTTCCGGGCGCCCTCGGCCGGGAGCGGTCGCGCCCGGAGGATGGCCTCGTCGAGCGGATTGGCCAGGCCCGCCTGGAGTCCGGCGTTGAGGGTCGCCAGGGTGAGGACGTGCTCGGATGGCTGGCCCGAGGTGTCGTGGGCCCCCAGGAGGCTGACGACACCTTCGGTCAGGGTCCCCGTCTTGTCGGTGCACAGCACGTCCATGCTGCCCAGGTTCTCGATGGCGCCGAGCCTGCGGACCAGCACGCCTCGGTTGGCCATGGCCTGAGAGCCTGCGGAGAGGTTCACGCTGAGGATGGCCGGCAGCAGCTCTGGGCTCAGCCCCACCGCGAGGGCGAGGGCGAACAGGAGCGTCTCCAGGGGCGGCCGGTTCAGCAGCGTGTTGATGGCGACGACGGTGAGCACCATCACCATCATGGTGGTGAGCAGGACATGACCGAACTGCCTCAGGCCCCGGTCGAACTCCGTCTCGGGGGCCCGGAGCGCCAGGTGTCGGGTGATGCCTCCGAAAGACGTGTCCCGGCCGGTCGCGACGACGAGGCATCGGCCGGTGCCATTGCGCACATGAGTCCCCCGGAAGACGCAGTTGTCACGTCCGATGAGCGCCGCCTCGGGGAGCGCGCTCCCGGGGCGTTTCTCCACCGGGAAGCTCTCTCCGGTCAGCACCGCCTGGCTGACGAACAGGTCCGTCGCCTCGAGGAGGCGGGCGTCCGCGGGCACCACGCTGCCCGCCGACAGCAGCACGACATCCCCCGGGACGATGTCCGGCAGCGGCGCGGTGGTGGGTCGCCCGTCGCGCAGGACCTTCACCCCGGTCGTGACCTGCTCCCTCAGCCGCGCGATGGTGGCCTGGGCCTTGTACTCGCGTGAGTAGCCGAGCAGCACGCTGCCCGACAGGATGGCCAGGACGATGAGGGCATCGCTCCACGCGCCGGTGAACGCGGAGATGGCCGCCGCGATGACCAGGAGCAGGACCAGGGGGCTCTTGAGCTGGCCCCAGACGACGCCCAGGCGGGAGGGCGCATGCGTCTGCTCCACCGCGTTCGCGCGGTGAAGCTCCCGCCGACGCGCGGCCTCCTCACGGGAGAGTCCCTCGGGGGTCGTCCGCAGGGCCTCGAGCAGGGCCGGGAGGGACTGACTCCAATATCGCTCGACGGGGCTCGGACGGGAGGCCTCCCGTTGCCCGCGCAGCTCGCGCCTGGACAGCAGCAGCCCGGGGACCAGGGGGAGGTAGAAGCTGAACCCACGGAACAGCAGCGTCGCCGAGAGCGACGCCTCCATCGAGACGCCCATCAGGTGCAGCAGGCCGATGGACGCGGCCTCGAACGTCCCGAGGCCGCCGGGGACGACCCCGAGCGTGCGGGCCAGCGTGGACAGCATGAACGCCGTGAAGACCCCCGCCGCGGGAGCGTCCACCCCCACCGAGCGGAGCAGGGCCCACAGGGTCGCGGCGTCGAGCAGGTGGATGAGGAAGTTGTAGCCGGTGGCCTCGCCCAGCACCCGGGGGCTGTGCGTCAGTGACGGTGGTGCTTCGCTGAGCGCCTCGAGGAGGGTCCTGGCGCCGGGAATCCTCGCGATGCGCCGCGAGGACGGGACACCACCGCGCCCCCTTCGGGACAGTCGCAGGAGCAGGCCGATGAGCGCGCCGGTGAGGACGATGAGCACCCCCGTGGCGAGCCACACCAGCGCGCGCGCCTCGCCGACCCAGCCCTCCGTCCCGAGCGCGAGCAACAGTCCCAGGATGAGCGCGGCCTGGTTGGTCATCGTCTCGACCACCACACACGCCATCACGGCCCCTCGGCCGACCCCCCGCCGGGTCATCCCCTGGACGATGAGCACCGAGCCGCTGATGCCCGCGGAGGGGAGGGCCTGGTCGATGAAGAGCTTGGCGACGCTCATCGAATAGAGCGCGCCTCGCGGGACGCGGAAGGGCGTCCTCGCCAGCACGGCGCTCCACACCGCGGACTGGGACAGGTACGTCGCCGCCTGCAGCAGCGCGGCGAGCAGCAGCCAGGAGGGCGCCGCCCGACGCAGCATCAAGGCGAAGTCCCGCTCCTCCGTCCATCGCGTGGCGACCAGGACGACGGACGCCAGCAGCGCGAGTCCGAAGCCCCACCTGCGCCACTCCATCCGGGGCCGCGGCCCCGCCCCGCGCTCAGCCCGGGGGGGAGGCTCGCGGCGGTGTCTGTCCATGCTGCGATGAAGCATGCGCGGACACTCCCAGCCGCCCCACCGGGCGCCTCCGCGGAGGCGCCTCGGGCGCGGGCCGCGTCCCCCGCGGTGCGGGGCCGGCTCCTGGCGGGACGAGGCTCACGCCTTGCCCTTGGCCGGGCCACTGCCGATGGGGATGCGCCTGGACCTGCCCTCCGGGCGCTTGGGGATGTTCAGGGTGAGCACGCCCTCCTTCAGCTCCGCGTTGACGTTGTCCAGGTCCACGCCCTCCGGCACGGTGAAGGTCCGGGCGAAGCTGCCGTGGCTGCGCTCGTACGTGAAATAGCGCTCGCCCTCCTCGCGCTTCTCCTCTTCGCGCTTGCCGCTGATGGTGAGCCGCTGCCCGGTGACGGAAATCTCCACGTCCTCCTGCTGGATGCCCGGCAGGTCCGCCTTGAAGACGTAGGCGTCCTGCGTCTCCTTGACGTCGAAGTCGGGGGAGAGCGTCCAGTCCTCCCTGGCTCCCGGCACCAGCCCTCGCAGTGACTCCGTGGGGGCTGCCTGGAGCAACTCCCGCATCTGAGCGAAGGGGTCCCAGGATTGCTCGCTGCTCGCGAGCCTCTTCGCGCGTCGGACGGGAAGCATTGCCATGGTTCATGACCTCCTTGGGGCTGACCGGCGCGCGCCATGCGTGCCAGGCCTCTGGCTCCCTCTTGAAGGGTAAGGGGGGCCTCGGAGCGCGCAAGGTGTGCTGGGCCCCGGACGCGGGGGCCATCGCCGCCCTGCCCGTGTCGGGGCTTCCTCTCGGACCGCCACGACAGACCTGCCCCCGTGCCCGGCCTCGGCGAGCGTGCGGCCTGCCGCCGTGGACTCACGCGTGAGGTGGGTGTGGCTGGTCGGCCGACGCTTGCGTGGGGAGGGTGAAGCAGAAGGTGCTTCCCTGTCCGGGGCGGCTGTCCACCCAGAGCTTGCCGCCATGCGCGTCGACGAGCCCCTTCACGATGGCGAGCCCGAGTCCCGCGCCCTCCTTCCTCCCCGCCTGCGCCTGCCAGAAGGGCTCGAAGACATGCGAGAGGTGTTCCGGTGCAATCCCGGGCCCTGAGTCCCGGACGGAGAACCTCATCATGGCTCCCTCGGGGACGGCCTGGAGGTGGACGTGTCCGCCGGCGGGCGTGAACTTGATGGCGTTGCCGAGCAGGTTGGAGAGGATTTGGACCACCCGGGCATGGTCGGCGAGGAGCGCCGGGGCGTGCAGGGGGACGTCACTGGAGAGCTGGATGGATTTCTCCTCGGCGAGCGCGCGGTGCAGGTCGAGCGCCTCCTGGACGAGAGACGCGCCATCCACCCGCGCACGCTCGACGAGCAGGTGCCCGGACTCCATCCGGGCGACATCCAGCAGGTCCTGGATGAGCCGTTGGGCCCGCTCCACCGCCTTGCGGAGGGTCTCGAGCGTCTGGGTGGGAGGCCGCTGGCCAGGGGGCCTCCTGCCGAGGGACTCCGTGCACAGCGCGACGACGTTCAGGGGCGTGCGGAGGTCGTGGGCGACGACGCGCAGGACTTCGTCCCGCAAGCGGGTCGCCTGCTCGGACCGCTCGTGGAGGCGGGCGTTGTCGATGGCGAGCGCCGCGCGGTTGGCCAGGGCCTCCGCCAGCGCCAGGTCCTGCTCGCCGTAGCGGCGCCCGGACTCGGACGTCCACAGCATGACCGCGCCCAGGGTCTGCTCCCGGGCCCGCAGCGGCACGATGAGTCCCGAGACGGACCCGAGGCCGCGCAGCAGGTCCAGCGGGCAGCCATCCTCCCGCGGTGTCTCCGCTCCGGAGGACTCCGGCAGGACCACGGAGCGCCCCGTTCGGAGCACACCCGCGACGAGCTCCCCCTGGAGGGAGGGGAGGCACGGGTGGTGGGCGAGCAGCGCGTCCAGGCGCCTGGACTTCTCGGGGGAGACCGCCGCGGCTTGCACCGCCCGGACCTGCCCGTGCTCGTCCACCAGGCCGACGATGCACCCGTCGGCCAGCGCGGGGACCGCGAGCCCCGTGACGGCGGCCATCGTCGTCCGGGAGTCCAGCGAGCCCGCCAGTCGTGGCCCCGCTTCCGCCAGGAAATGTTGGGCCCGCTCCAGCTCCTGGCGCTCGGAGATGTCCTGCACCTGCGCGATGAAGTGGAGCGGCTGCCCCCGGGAGTCACGGACCAACGAGGCGGTGAGCAGGATGCTCACGGTGTGCCCCTGCTTGTGCAGGTAGCGCTTCTCCAGCTGACAGGTGTGGACCTCCCCCCGCAGCAGTCGCTGTCTGTTCTGGAGCGTCACCTCCAGGTCCCCGGGCCAGGTGATGTCCCGGAAGGTCTGGGCGAGGAGCTCCTCCGGCGTGTAGCCAACGATGTCGCACATGGCGGAGTTCACGCTCAGGAACCGGTCATCCAGCCCGACCAGGGCCATGCCGGTCGGCGCGTTCGCGAACGCCGTGCGGAAGCGCTCCTCGCTGGTCCGGAGCACCTCCTCCGCCTGCCTGCGGGTCGAGATGTCGCGCAGGATGACGGTGAGCACGAGCGTGCCCTCCTGCTCCACCTTGGAGATGCTGGCCTCCGCGGGGAACTCCTCGCCATTGCTGCGCCGGCCGATGATGGTGCTCCGCTCGCCCATCTGTCGGGAGAGCCGGGAGCCCGCCGCGAATCGCTGGACGTGGTGCTGGTGGGCCCCTCGGTAGCGCTCCGGGAGCAGGAGGTCCAGGGGCTGACCCACCGCGTCCCGTGCGGAGTACCCGAAGATGTGCTCCGCCCCCTCGTTGAAGAGGGTGATTCGCTGCCGCGTGTCGACGGAGATGATGGCGTCGACCGTGGTGGCGATGAGCCCGGACAGGCGCGCCTCCGCCAGCCGGAGCGACTTCTCCAGCGCGGCTCGGGAGCGCCTCGCCTGGCGCAGCCGCGGCAGGCGCAGGCGGGCCCAGAAGGAGGGCGCTCGTGGCGCTGTCCGTCGCATGCGACGCATCACCGCGCTCGCGCGGCCTCGAGCAACAGCCGTCGCTCCGCCGCCGCGATGACCTCGCGTGTGGCCCAGGCCGCCGCGGGGTCCACGGAGATGGACGTGATTCCCGCGCGCACCAGGTGCTCGGCGAACTCGGGGCGGTTGGAGGGGGCCTGACCGCAGAGGGAGCAGGTGATGCCGGCTTCACGGCTGGCCCGGATGATGCGGACGATGGCGTCCAGCACCGCCGCGTCCGCTTCATCGAACAGCTCCGCGCACGACTCGGAGTCCCGGTCGACCCCGAGCATCAGCTGCGTGAGGTCGTTGGAGCCGATGGACACGCCGCTGATGCCCAGCCGCGCGTACTCGGGGATTCGGTAGACGACCGAGGGCACCTCCGCCATCACCCAGCGCTCCAGCCCGCGGTGGCGGCCCAGGGGGCTTGCGTCCAGGGCCTCGAGGCAGGCGGCCAGCTCCCACGTGGTGCGCACGAAGGGAATCATCACGTGCAGGTTGGGGGTCTGCTCCCGCACGCGGGCGACCGCCTCCAACTCGAGCCTGAACACCTCCGGCTCGCGGATGTACCGGTAGCAGCCGCGAAAGCCCATCATGGGGTTGGACTCGGCGGGCTCGAACTCGGCGCCGCCCTCCAGGCCCCGGAACTCGTTCGTCCGGAAGTCCGTGGTGCGGTACACCACCGGCCGCCTCCCGAAGGCGCGGGTGAACTGGAGCAGCGCGTCGGACATCCGCTCGACGAACTCGCGGCCGCGCCCCTCGGCGATGAGCTTGCGTGGGTGGACCCCGCCCAGCGCCTCGGTGAGCATGAACTCGGCGCGCAGCAGCCCCACGCCGTCCACGGGGAGCGCCGCCGCGTCGCGGGCCTGCTGGGGGAGGGCCAGATTGACGTAGAGGCGCGTGGCGAGCACTTCGGGCGTGGCGGTTCCAGCGGAGGCCAGGCCGCTCGGCCTCCGCGGCTCGGACGAGACGACCCCGGGGGCTTGCTGCTCCACCCGGCCTTCCAGGACCGTGCCCGCGGAGCCATCCACCGTCACCTCCTCGCCGTCCTGGAGCCGCCGGGTCGCCGTGCGCGTGCCCACCACGCAGGGCTTGCGCAGCTCCCGGCTGACGATGGCGGCATGGCAGGTCATCCCGCCGCTGTCGGTCACCACCGCGGCCGCGCGCCGGAGCGTCGGCACCCAGTCCGGAGAGGTCATCGGCGCCACCAGGACCTCGCCTGTCTGGAGCCGCCGGCCCTCCTCGGGGCTTCGCAGCACGCGCACGCGCCCCGTCGCGACCCCTGGAGAGGCGCCCAGCCCGGACACCCGGGGGCTTTTGGGCCGCGCGTCCTTGCGCTCCTCCTTCGTCGCCCCGCCCAGCGTCGTCACCGGACGCGACTGGACGAGATAGAGCCTGCCACCGGCCTGTGCCCATTCGATGTCCTGCGGCGCGCCATAGTGGCGCTCCACGCGCAGGCCCAGGCGCGCCAGCTCCAACACCTCCACGTCCTGGAGCACGCGCTGGTGGGCCTGCTCGGGGGAGAGCGCTTCGCGCCGCTCCTGGCCCACGCCATCGCGCACCCGCTGGAAGGACTTCTCCCCGACGCGCACCTCCAGCAGACGCGGTCCCTGCTTGGCCACCACGTACGTGTCCGGCTCCACCTGGCCGCTCACCACCACCTCGCCCAGGCCGTAGGCGGCCTCGATGATGACGCGGTGGAGGTCCCCGGTGGCCGGGTCCGCGGTGAACATGACCCCCGCGCGAGTCGAGTCCACCATGCGCTGCACGACGACGGCGATGGCCGGCTCCTCGGTGAGGCCCTGGGCCTTCCGGTAGGCCACCACGCGCTGTCCATAGGCCGAGGCCCAGCACGCGCGCAGCTTGTCGAGCAGCGCCTCGTCACCCACGACGTTGGTGTACGTCTCGTGCATGCCCGCGAAGGACGTGGCGCCGGTGTCCTCGGAGGTCGCCGAGGAGCGGACGGCCACGGCCCCCTGCTCGCCCAACTGGTGATAGGCGCCGAGCAGGGCGGAGCGCAGGCGCTCGGGCACGGGGACCTGGCGCACCGTGGCTCGCAGCGCCTCGGTGACCTCCGCCAGGGACTGCGGGTCCTCCGGGTCGACGCGCTGCCAGAGCTCGCGGAGCCGGGGGCGCACGGGCGCCATGGCCTCCTGGAAGGCGGCGGCGGTGACCACGAACCCCGGCGGTACGGGGAGGCTGGCGTGGGTCATCTCCCCGAGATTGGCGCCCTTGCCTCCCGCCACGCTGACGTCCTCTCGCGACAGCGAGTCGAACCAGCGGATGAGGTCTGAGGTGGCACCGGGCGCGTCGGGCCGGACGGGCTGCTGGCTCTCATGGGAAGGGTCCATGCTTCCATCTCCTGTGTCAGCGCGCGTCCAGTCGTTCGATGAGGCGCGCGAGGTCCGTGAGGTGACGAGGGGCGGTGAAGCGGGCGCGGACCGTCTCACGGGCACGGCGCCCCAGTGCGGCGGCCCGCGCCGGGTCCTCCAGGAGCGAGCGCACCGCGCCCGCGAACTCCTCCGGGTCCCCGGCGTTCCGCACGAGCAGGCCGTTCTCCCCATGGACGACCTGGTCCTGGAGTCCGCCCACCGCGCTCGCCACCACGGCGCGCTGCTTCCACATGGCCTCGGTGAGGGTGAGCCCGAAGCCCTCCTGGAGGCTCTTCTGCGTCACCACGCTCGCGTGGCGTTGCAGCGCGTTGACGATGGCGGCGTTCTCCTCGCTGTCGGCCATGGGCAGGCACGCCAGATGGACATGCTGGCGGACGAAGCGCGATTGCTGTCGCCACAGCGCGTGGACGTCCTCGAGGGTCGCCGCCGCGTCGGGGTCATCGGCCACGGACGTGACGGCGGGCCCCGCGAGCACCAGCTCCGCGTGCACGTGGGGCGCCTTGCGCAGCATCCTCGCGAACCCGAGCAGCACGCCCGCCGGGTCCTTCAGCGGGTCCCACCGGGACACCTGGACCACGAGGGGAACTTCGGCGGCGGGCCCCGCGCCCAGCCGGATGACGTCCACGCCCCGCGACACGCGCCCCGTCACGCCGTCGGCGCGCGTGAAGACGGGCGCCGCCGTGTCCGGCGTCTCGCGCAGCAGACCGGTGGTCGCGAGGATGGCGCGCGCGACCTCGGGCGCCATGGGTTGGTTCTTCACCGCGAAGATGTCGATGGAGGGCTGGATGACGAGCGCCCGGTCCGCGCACTGGGGGGGCGCATATGCGGCCCGGCTGAAGACCGTGAGCCGGGCGGCGGCCAGGCCCGGCGCGAGGAACTCCCACGCCCGCTCCACCTCCGCGTTCGGCGTGTCCCGGCCGATATGGCAGCGCCAGGCCACGTGGGCGCCCGCGGAGGACAGGGCGGGGCCGAGCCCCACGGTCTGCGGGTCGTGCAGCAGGACCACGTCCCCGGGCTTCACCAGGACGAGGAGCTCCTCCGCGTTGTCGCGGAGGACCTCGTCGTAGCAGTCGTGCTCGGACGTCCCCAGCCCGGAGCCGTCACCGGGGGAGCCATGCAGTGCATGGTGCAGCCGCTTGGTGATGTGGAAGAACTCCGGGGTGCCGGTGAGCACGAGCCAGCGCGCGTCCACGCCCGTGCCGCGCGCGTAGGCGATGAGGCGTGGGAGCATCTCCGCCACGCCGCCGCCCCTCGCCGTGGAGCTGATGTTCCAGAACGTGCGACCGGCCATGCGGGCCCGCGTCTCCTGGGCGAGCGTCCGCAGCGCGTTCCATCCCTGCTCGTCCAGCTCGTGCTCGAAGCGGGTGAGGGGTTCCGCCGGGACGTGCACCTCGAAGGGCTTGAGCATGGGGGCTCCGGTTCAGGCGGAGGGGGCGTCACTCACGGGTGGATGACGACCTTGATGACACCGTCGCGGCGCTGGCCGAAGAGCTCGTACGCGTCCCGGATGTCCTTCAGCGCGAAGTGGTGGGTGAGCAGGGGCGTCAGGTCGACCCGTCCCGACTGGACGACGGCCATCAGCCGGCGCATGCGCTCCTTGCCACCCGGGCACAGGGTGGTGACGACGCGGTGGTCCCCCAGCCCCGCGGCGAACGCGTCGTAGGGCAGCTGCAGCTTGCCCGAATAGACCCCCAGGCTGGAGAGGGTGCCGCCCGGACGCAGCGAGCGCAGGGCCGTCTCGAACGTCCCCGGACAGACAGGCGTTGCCTTGCCCGCGCGGAGTGATGGCGCCGACGAGGACGCGCTCGCCCGGTTGGAAGCCATGCACTCCGACTTCCTCGAGACCGAAGTCCCCGACGCCTCGAAAGACGGTTGCTCGCATGATTCCCCCCGGCGGGATGTGCCTCGGGTCCACCTCACGACAAACCTCGGGCGCATGCCTTCGACGTGCAACGGCGACGCCCGCCTCGGGCCGGGGCCCGAGGCGAGCGTCAACCTGGCGGGGGGCCCTCAGGCCGCGATGCGTGAGCGCCTGCCCCGACGCGTCAGCCCTGGGGCCATTCAATGGGCACAGCGGCGTCGAAGGTGGTCATGAACCTGGTGGGCAACCTGGCAGCTCGTCAGCGACTCACCGGAAGGGGACCCACCGGCGATAGGCCGCCTCGTAGCAGGACATGGGGGAGATCATCCCGTTGACGCGGTTCTTGCCCTTCAGCATGGGCATGGTCCGCGACGAGGCCATGATCATCTTCCGCGTCCGCTCCGGCGTGAGCGAGGGGCACAGCAGCATCATCTTCGCCGCGATGTTGCTCGCCACCGGGCACCCGAAGGAGATGCCCATGTCGCGGTACGTCTCCTGGCCATAGGCTCGCGCCAGCCCCGGCACGGTGTAGAGCTCCTGGTAGTCGCCGGGGATGGCGATGTCCACCAACTCCGGGCTCCAGCCCCAGCCCTGCGTCATCCCGTCCAGGCTCCGCTCCACCGCGCCATCCGGGGTGCAGCCTCCGACGAGCAACAGGTTGGGGATGTCATCCCGCCTGCGCCGGCTGAAGACGCCCGCGGCGGCCTGGAAGCGGACGTTGCCCGCGTTGCCGACGAACAGCATGTCGGAGTGCTTCAGCATGGCCTCGCGAAAGGCGGAGACCTCCGCGTTGCTGGAGATGCCGGACTGGCTGATGTTGACGACCCGGGCGCCCCGGGAACGGGCGAAGTCGAAGGCCGCGATGTAGCGGGCCTCCATGTCGACCTGCTTCGTCGGCAGGTTCTGGACGTAGTCGCAGGTGACGCGACAGTCCACCAGCTTGATCATGTCCGTGCCCCAGGCGGCCTGTCCGGCGACGGCCGTCCCGTGCCACATGGAGTCGCTCGTGACGGGCGGGGCGCTGCCCACGGTTCCATCCGCCATGATTCGGCAGAAGTCCTCGCGGTGCCAGCTCCGCGGATGGCTGGAGGTCCCCGCCAGGTGCGAGCGCAGGTACTTCTCCGTGGCCTGGAAGTACGCGCCGCCCGGCCGGTCGGCGTAGATGCCCGTGTCCGTGACGGCGATGGTGACCGGGTGCATGCGCGAGCCGGCGAGCGCGAGCATCCTGGCGAATTCTGCGTCCTCCTCCATGTACGCCTCGCGGGAATCCGCCTCGTAGACTCGGTATGCACCCAAGGACATGTCACGGCTCCAGTTCAGATGGGACCCTTGAGTGAATCGTCCCTTCCCGGTGACGACAAGGACTGTCTCGGTGGGAAATACATGCATCCAGGAGGACGCGGCTTCGTCCTGACAGGACGCGGCTTCGTCGGGGAGAAACACGATTTCGTCCCGATGGGACGCAGGCTCGTCCTGACAGGACGCTGCCGTGCGACGGCAGCTGGGGCCCTGTCTCGCCACGCTCGTCGGCTACGGGCTCTTCGCCACCCGGGAGGAGAGGGGCTGAGCGGCGAACCTGTGAGACTTCCCGCGCGTGGGCCTGTTGAACAGGCGCGGCCCTTCGACAGGAGCGGCCGAAGAGGAGTGGGTCTCGGTGCGCATCCTGAAATGGCTGGTCGGCGGTGTGGGAGGCCTGGCCGTGGTGCTGGGCGGGGTCTTCGTCTGGGGCATGCAGCGGGTGTCGGCGGCGCGCGAGGCGCGGGTCCAGGTCCTGGGGCCGCTCGTCGCGCGGGCGACAGCCATGGAGACCCCGCGCCCCGAGGATGCGTGCCTCGTCGTCGAGGGCCATGACCTGAAGCGGGAGACGGTGCTCACCGCGGAGTGCAAGCGCGTCACGCTCGAGGCCACCCGGCCCGGCGTCATGCGGTTCCACGGACTGGTCATGCCAGTGACTGGGACGACGCGGTCCCGGGTAGGGGCTCGGTGCCGACGCTGTGCCTGTCCAAGGGACCGCGGGGCTGGGAGGTCGCGGGGTCTTCGCACCATCGCGTGAGATGACGTTGTTGCGTCCCTGGGCGGAGTAGAGGCCGGCCCGGGCGACATTGCCTCCCGCGGACCGGGCGCGAAGCTGCTCGCGCCCCATCCCAGCCGGGACGGCCAGCACCGGGCTCACCTCCTCTTTGGGAGCTCCGGGAGCGGCCTCGGGTCTCCCGCCCAGTCCTGGAGGACCATCGCGAGGAACACTGTCGGGAGGCGAAGCGTCGATGAAGTGGGGCGCATGGTGCCGACATCATGGTCGGCACCCTGGCTCATCCGCGTGGATTGCTTGACGGATGAGGGGAGCGCCGCGTTGACAAAGTACGATTTGAATCGTACGTTGGTTTCAGCCTCCAGGGGATGATTCGAGGTGGGGCTCCACACCGCGAGGGCTGTCCGGCGCATCCGGGTGGCTTCGCGAGTGGGGGGGCGACTGCCGTTGTGTGCCCCGAGGCTGTTTCAATCACAGTCGTTCTCCATTGGAGATGTCCATGAAGAGCCTCACGCTCGAGTGCGCGGCGCTTGTCGCGACGCTGTTCCTTGCTTCGAGTCCCGTCTGGGCCGCCGCGCCTCGCCCTGCGCGCCGCGACCCTGAACGCGGCGGAGCTGCTGCGCCTGCAGGACCAGCTCGGCTCGGTGGAGCCGAACAAGCTCGCGGAACCTGGCGGCGGTGGAGGGCGACCCGCTGAAGGACCTCCACGCACTGAAGCAGGTGCGCTTCTTGATGAAGGACGGACAGGGGGGCCTGGACGTCAGAGCCCCACGCAGACGCGTGGATGCCGCGACCCGGTGAAGCCCCGCCGATATCTGATTTCAAACAGACATGGGATGGATGTGATGCGTCACTCATGGAGTTCGCGAATTACGGATTTGGCCGGAATATAATCCCTGGCATGAGAGAGCCTTCCAGCACACGCGCGGCGGCTTGGAGTCTGGCCATCCTGGGGTTGTTCATGGGCGCCTGCGGGAACGCGCCCCAGGGGCATCAGGAGGAAGCGCCGCCGGAAGCCTCCTCCACCGTGGCGCCCCTGGCCCCGGTGGTCCCGCTCTTCGACGCCAGCACTCCGCTGGAGCCCGCGCTGGTGGTGGATACACCCACGGCGCTCATCACCCGGCTCGCGGACCGGTCGAGAGATCGCCACGCGCGGGAGTCACAGTTCCAGAGCTACGAGCACTACCTGCCGCTGTACTTCGAGTACCGCACGTACAGCATCGAGGTCATCGACAGGGTGGCCAAGGGCGGCAACGACATCACCGTCAACATCACCTCGCTCTGGCCCCTGGACACGCCGGACTTCCGCGCGTTCTACCAAGGCCAGGCGGTGCTCTCTCAATACTGGTTCAACGTGGACATGGCGCAGGTGGACCCCCTGCGCTACACGGCCACCCTCAATTACAACGCGAAGGAGAACCGGCGGCTCCAGGTGGGCGACCGCATGGAGATTGAAATCAGCCCCTTCATGCTGCCTCCCGTGGTGGGGCGCGCCAACTACTACGGCACGGCGTTCCTCTACATCGTGGGCCAGGGCGGCATGGTGCCCTGGGAGGGAAGGGGGGCGAACCTGGACTCGTTCCCCCTCGCGGAGACGGCGTGGCTGGGTGGGCGCACGACGCTGGGCTACAACTACTCGAACGAGCCGGCGCACCTGTTCAAGCAGATGGCGACCAACCTGGCGCCGGTGAACGCCCAGCCGTTCGTCGAGGGCCGGCGCCTGCATCACACCGACTTCGCGGACGGCACCCACTCGGAGGCTGGCAACCCGAGCTTCACCGCGCAGCAGAACAAGCTCGGCCCGTCCTATATCGCTCGCAGCTGCGTGGCCTGCCACATCAACAATGGCCGCGCGCTCCCGCCCGACCCGGCGACGTCCCTGTACACCGTGCGGTTCTATGTGAACGCGGCGCCCTGGGCGGACGTCCACTACCGGCTCAACGGGGGCGCGCAGCAGAGCTTCCGGATGGCGCGTGACAGCTCCAACACGAACACCCAGGTGCTCGCGAACGTCCCAGCGGGCACGGTCGTGCAGTACCACTTCACCATCGGCAACACCTCGGGAGGGCTGAGCACCACGTCGCCGGTGAGCTTCACGGTGAACGGCGCTGGCTCCAGCGGGACCAGCCCTCATGGCCACGTCGTCGTCGCGCCGCCCCTGCGCCACACCGTCAGGGTGGGGGCCGTCGGCACCACGGTGACGGCGCATCCGGCGTTGGGATGGGTCCTCCAGCCGCAGAGCACCCAGGGGACGCCCGAGGGCAGCGTGAGCATCTCGGGCTGGACGGTGACGAACGGCACGTATGGCGACGGCACGGGCTATCAGCTGCGGCGTCCGGTCTATGCCTTCACGGGGCCCGTTCCCACGCACCACTCGGCCCGCATCACGCCGCCCCTCGTCGGTCTGGGATTGTTGGAGGCGATTGACGAAGGCACGCTGGCCAGCCTCGCCGACCCGAATGACGCCAACGGCGATGGCATCTCCGGCCGCGTGCAGACGGTGGTGGACCCGCAGACGGGGCAGACGCGCGCGGGGCGCTTCGGCTGGAAGGCGGGCAAGGCGAGGCTCCGACATCAGGTCGCGAACGCGCTCAATGTCGACATGGGCGTCACCACGTCTGTCTTCCCCATGCCGGATTGTGGCTCGCAGCAGACCTGCGCGGGCGCGAGCACCGAGCTGGCGGACGCGGACCTGGAGAAGATGGTGCGCTACCTCGCGCTGCTCGGAGTCCCCGCGCGCCGCAATCTCGGTGACGCCCAGGCGCTCCAGGGGGAGAGCCTCTTCGGGGGCATGGGCTGCGCGCGGTGCCACGTCTCGACGTTGACGACCAGCCCGTATCACCCCTACGCCGAGCTGCGGAGCCAGGTGATTCGGCCCTACACGGATCTGCTGTTGCATGACCTGGGCGCGGGGCTGGCGGACAACCTCCCGGAGGAGGGGGCGTCGGGCGCGGAGTGGCGCACGCCGCCCCTTTGGGGCATCGGCTTGACGGCGGGCGTCAGCGGCGGCGAGGCCTATCTGCACGATGGCCGCGCGCGCAACCTCTCCGAGGCCATCCTGTGGCACGGAGGTGAAGCCGAGTCCTCCAAGGAGGCCTTCCGCACCGCGAATGCCGCCCAACGCGCGGCGCTCCTCAGGTTCATCCAGTCGCTCTGATTCAGGGCGAGAGGAACGGCAGGAACTCTCCGGTCTTCTGCCACATCGACGCCGGGTAGGCCTGCGCCGAGCTGAAGCCCTTGTTCGTGAAGAGGTACTCGTAGGTGGACTGGTATGACGCCTTCCAGCCGTAGCCGGGGTGGTCCGTCTCGCTCCACTCCGACTTCGGGATGCCCATCGCCTGGAGCGCGGTGCCGAGCCACTGGTTGTAGAGCAGCCCCGCCCACAGGAAGCTGCCCTCGCTGCCCGTGCTCGAGTCGCCGCTCACCTTGCGCGTGATGTTCCGGTAGTCGCAGTAGCTGCCTGTCTTCAGGGCGCCCCCCGCGCTGCCGGCGGTGACGACCGGGACGGAGAAGGAGAAGTGCGGCGTGTTGCCGTTCTCCTGGCCCCACGCGATGAGCGCGTCATCCAGCAGCGTCCCTCCCGCGCCGTTCGAGAAGCGCTCGAAGCGGGAGACGAGGTCGAGGAACACCTGCGAGAAAAAGACCTGGTTGAACTGGACCACCAGGTCCTGGTTGGCCCCGGGCACCGTCGAGGGGTGCACGACGTTGTTGTGCCAGTCCTCGCCCTGCGGCGCGCGTGGGGTGAAGGTCAGGTTCTGGTTGTTCTCGTCGATGCTCAGGGTGGCGACGCGGCAGACGCCGCAGTTCATCGCCACCGCGAGCACCTCGTTGATGAGCCGGAAGTACTCGACGTTCATCGCGGGGTCGCCCGCGAAGGCGCTGGAGTTTCGCAGCGACAGGTTGTCGGTGGTGGGGCGGGCCGGCACCTGGCAACCGGCGCTGGTGGTCTCCAGGCGGCGCTGCAGCTCGGCGACGGCGTCGATGTGCTGGTCGAGTCGCCGCTTGTCCTCGGCCGAGAGCCGACCGTTGCCGTTGCGCAGCCGCCGGTAGCTCTCCAGGACCTTGTCCACCACGGAGGGCCGGGTGGTGCCGGGGCTGCTCGTCCCGGCCAGCAGGGTGTCGAAGAGGGCGAGTGAGCTCTCCGTGCCGCCGATGGCGCTCGTGGCCACGCCGGAGGAGCGGACCCCGGGCGTGCTGTATCCCCAGCTGCCCGTCGACGTGCCCGAGCCGGCGATGGCGACGCTCCGCTTCCGGACGGAGGCGACGCTTGGATAGAACGCCGGGGAGTAGGCCATCACCTGGTCGATGGTCGCTCGGGGGGAGCCGGGCCGCTGCTTGTCGAAGTCGTAGTAGCCCAGCGGGGCGCCGAAGTTGTGACCCATGTACAGGGGGTAATCGAGCCCCCGCAGGATGTTCATCTTCGAGACGAGCGTGGGCGTGAGCACGGACGACCTCGCGGTGAGCACCCGGCTGATGGCCGCGTCACCGCTCGCGTTGGCCGTCGCGACCAGGTCTCCGCGTCGGACGTCGTGGTCCGCGTAGAACAGGCTCTGTGTCAGCGCGGCGTCCGTCGGCCACATGCTCGCGCCGAAGATGGCGCCGTGAGGGGTGCGGAAGTGCACGAAGCACTTCGGGCGCTGAGCGGCCTGGGCCTTCGCCTCGCGGGGACTCAAGAGCGAGGGGAGCAGCGGCAACGCCAGCACGGCGCCGCCCGCGCCGCGCAGGAACATGCGGCGGTCCCATCGGATGACAGGTGTGTTGCTCACTGGAAGCTCCTCTGCTTGAAGGTGGGGTGTCGGGCGATGGTCTTCAGCAGGTCGGCCATCGGCGCGCCGCTGCGCGCGACGGACTCCAGCTCCGAGAGCAGGCAGCCATCGCGAGAGGTGGACTCCACGCGAGCGTGCGCGAAGCGGAAGTAGTGCTGCGCGACGCAGGACTCGAAGAGCTGGCTCTCATCGACCATCCGCGACAGCTCCGCGGCGTTGGAGATGACCCGCTGCTCGGAGTCGTAGAGCCACACGTCCGCGGAGGTGTCCACGGAGGGCGCGGCCGTCTCCTGGCCCTGCGGGTTGAACAGCCGCTCCACGCCGCGCTCGCGTCCGAGCGCATCGAACCCCTCCAGCACGAAGCCCGGGGGATTGATGGAGTTGTTGTGGCATCCCCCGCAGCTGCCTCCGGAGGTGAGCTGGGTCACCACCTGCCGCGTCGTCATGCGGTCCGTCGGCGCGGGAGGCCTGTCGCTGGCGTTGGGCGGCGGAGCGCCGACCTGCTGGCAGAGCAGCGCGTTGCGCACCAGGTAGCCCTTGTGGATGGGACGCGTCGACGCGGTGCCCGTGGCCAGCAGCGCCGCGCGGGTGAGCAGGCCGCTGCGATTCTGGGAGGGGATGACGGGCGCTGGACCCGAGCCGTCCCAGACGGGGACACCGTAGATGCCGGCGAGGAAGGGGTCCGCCGTGTAGGACCGCCGGTCGTTCAGGAAGTCGCTCACCGAGCCGCCCGACACGAGGGTGCTCCACGCGGAGAGCTGGACGTCCTCGAACATCGCGGTGCGCGTGGCGTCCGTGGGCATCTGCGCGCCGACGAAGGAGCGGTAGATGGGGTCGTTCCGGAGCGCCACCAGGGACGGCAGCTCGTCCAGGCGCAGCCACTCGCTGACGAACTCGTCCAGCGAGCCGCGCAGTCGGGGGCTCTGGAGCATCCGGTCGAGCTGGGCCTCGAAGCCGCTCTCCGTCAGGAGCGAGCCATCCTCCGCCGAGGCCCAGAGCGCGTCGTCCGGAGGCGCCTGCCAGAACTGGTAGGACAGCTTCGCGGCCAGCTCGAACGCGGAGAGGGGACTCGCGGGCTGGCCGGCGGTGGTGCCGTGCTCGATCCGGTAGAGGAACCCGGGCGAGTTCAGCAGGGTGGTGATGACGTCCGCCACCGCGGCCCTGTCCACGGGCGTGGTGCCCGCGATGTCCGCGAAGACGGTGACCTCCGCGGTGGACAAGGGATGGCGCAGGACGCGGGCGCCCCAGCCTCGGAGGAAGGCCTCCAGGCAGGCCCGGTCGTTGGAGGTCTGGCTGTCGCTCGCGCAGTGGCCCAGCAGCGCGTCGCGGCGCGCGTCGGTGCTGGTGAGCTCCTGGGCCACGGCCTTGCCCAGGTCGTACATGACGTCGACCTGGGTCTGCTGGATGGACTGGTCCAGCCGGCTGAAGCCGCCCTTCACGTCGCCGGGCGCGGGGGTGCGCTGGTCCGTGGGGTAGCGGGCGAGGATGGGGGTGAGCTTCGTCCAGATGGCATCGGCTTCTTCCGGCAGCGCGCGGTCGACGGCGGAGCGCAGCGAGTTCATCAGCTGCTTCCGGGA
>NZ_SRLW01000479.1:0-4929 GCF_006518215.1 Myxococcus sp. AB025B | reverse complement strand
AGAAGGAAGCGGCCTTCCAGAACAACCCCTTCAAGTCCGCCATCAAGACGCTCCAGGACCAGGAGAAGCAGGAACAGCAGAAGGCCGCCGCGGAAGCCGCCGCGAAGAAGAAGGTCGTCGCGAAGCCCGTGAAGGCCGCCAAGGCCCGTCCCGAGGACGACGACGTGGGCCTCTTCTTCTCCGCCATGGACGGCGTGGCGCAGATCACCCACCGCGGCGAGCCCCCCAAGTCCAACCCCCGCCTGCCGGAGCTGGTGGACGAGAACGCGGAGGCGCTCGCGGAGCTGAGCGAGCTGGTCGCCGGAGGCCCGGGCGAGTTCGACATCTCCGAGGTGGGCGAGCACATCGAGGGCCTGGGGCCCGGCGTCGACCGCAACCTGCTGCGCTCGCTCCGGCGCGGGGACTTCTCCATCCAGGGGCAGCTGGACTTGCACGGCATGACGCAGCTGGAGGCCCGCGCCGCGCTGGAGCGTTTCCTGTCCGACAGCCGCCGCGCCCGCCGCCGCTGCGTGCTGGTGGTCCACGGCCGCGGTTTGCACTCCAAGCAACAGCTGCCGGTGTTGAAGGAGCTGCTCAAGGCGTGGCTCGCGCAGAAGCGCATCAACGCGGCGGTGCTGGCGTTCTGCACCGCACGTCCGCAGGACGGTGGGACGGGGGCGCTGTACCTGCTGCTGCGCAGGTGACGGCCGTATCCTTTACGCGCGCCCGGCACTGTGCATACATGCCGCCATGGCACGCGAACTGATCGACCTGCACATCCACGTGGGCGGCTCGGTGGCCCCCCACATCCTCTGGTCCATCGCCCATCAGCAAGGCTTCAAGCTCCCCGTCAAGACGTACTTCGACTTCGTGGAGCTCATCACCTCCCGTCCGGGCAAGGTGGGGAGCCTGGATGACTACCTGAAGATCCTCCACACCTGGACGGAGAAGATCCAGTCGTCGCCGAGCGCGATCGAACGCTCCGTCTACGAGATCATCGGCAAGGAGTACCGCGGCAGCCGGGTGACGCAGATCGAGCTGCGCTTCAACCCGATGAAGCGCAACCTGCACTCGGAGCTGGACCTGGACCACATCATCCACGCCGCGCTGCGCGGCATGGACCGGGCGGTGCTCGAGTACGGCGTGAAGGTGGGCTTCATCTTCTGCCTGGCGCGCGAGTTCGACCACCGGCTCAACAGCATCCTCGTGGACAAGGCCATCAAGTACCGCACGCGCGGCGTGTACGGCATCGACCTGGCCGGCACGGAGACGAACGCGATGGAGCTCAAGCCGGAGGTGGTGGCCCAGTACGAGGACCTCTTCGGCCGGGCGCGCAAGGCGGGCCTGAAGTGCACGGTGCACACGGGTGAGACGAAGGGCACGGGCGCCGAGGGCGTCATGTCCGTGGTGGACAAGCTCAAGCCGCACCGCATCGGCCACGGCATCCGCGCGGCCTATGACGAGAACGCGATGAAGGTGCTGCGCGAGCAGGACATCGTCCTGGAGCTGTGCCCCACCTCCAACCTGCACACCAAGGCGGTGGAGGGCATCGAGGAGCTGCGCCACATCGTCCGGACGTTCTGGGACCGCAAGGTGAAGTTCACCATCAACACCGACGGCCCCTACCTGCTCGAGACGGACATGCGCCGGGAGATCGAGCTCATCGAGAGCCACGGCATCCTCACGCCGGAGCAGGTGGACCAGACGCTGGCGTGGGCGCGCCAGGCGTCGTTCATCCCGGGCTGAGAAGCGAGCATGTACGGACTGACTCGCTCGCTGCTCTTCAAGCTGGACGCCGAGCGCGCGCACCGGCTGGGGCTCTGGGGCCTGCGCCAGCTGGGGCACTCGCGCGACCTGTGCGAGTCCCTGCGGGAGCGGGCGCTGGAGGGCGTGCCGGCCTCGCTCGCGGTGGAGGTCGCCGGGCTGCGCTTCGCCCACCCGGTGGCCCTGGCCGCGGGCCTGGACAAGGACGCGGAGGCGGTGGACGGACTGTTCGCCTGCGGCTTCTCCGCCGTGGAGGTGGGCACCGTCACCCCCCGCCCCCAGCCCGGCAACCCGACGCCCCGCCTGTTCCGCCTGCCGGAGCACCAGGCCATCATCAACCGCATGGGCTTCAACAACCACGGCGCCGCCGTGGCCGCCCAGCACCTGCGCGCGCGCACCTGGCACCCCGGTCCCGTGGGCGTGAACCTGGGCAAGAACAAGGACACGCCGCTGGAGCGCGCGGTGGAGGACTACGTCGCGTGCGTGGACGCGCTCGGGCCCCTGGGAGACTACGTGGTGGTCAACGCGTCGTCCCCCAACACGCCGGGCCTGCGCAAGCTGCAGGAGCCGGAGGTGCTCTCGGCGCTCCTGGGCGCGGTGCGGGCGCGGCTGGACACCGTGGCGCCGGGCAAGCCGCTGTTCCTCAAGATCGCCCCGGACCTGACGCCCGAGGCGGTGGACGAGGTGGTGGACGTGGCGCTGGCCCAGAAGCTGGCCGGCCTCATCGCCACCAACACCACGGTGGCCCGGCCCTTCGAGCACCCGCTCGCGAAGGAGGCCGGCGGCCTGTCCGGCGCGCCCGTGCGGGAGGCCTCCAACGCGGTCATCGCGCGCGCGTACCAGCGCTCGGGCGGGAAGCTGCCCATCATCGGCGTGGGCGGCGTCTTCACCGCGGCGGACGTGTTCCAGAAGCTGCGCGCGGGCGCGTCCCTGGTGCAGGTCTACACGGGCTTCATCTACGAGGGGCCGGGCATGGTGCGGGGGCTTCTGCCCACGCTGGCCCAGATGCTTGAGAGGGATGGGTACCAGAGCGTCGCCCAGTTGGTGGGCGCGGATCACCGCGGAGACCCGGGCACCGTCCAGGGCGACGACGACGCGCCCTGAAACACGAAGGGCCCCTCGCTCCGCCATGGGAGGACGAGGGGCCCCGCGTAAAAAAGTGAGCGCTCGCCGGCGCCTTGGAGTTTCACCGGCGAGCGCCCCGGGCCGTCTGACTTGGAGACGGGCCTCGAAAGCTATTCCTGGACGGTCAGCGAGCCTCCGACAGTGCTCACTTCCACCGTGTGGGTGCCCGCGCCGTAGGTCTTCTTCTTCGACCCGAGGCTGACAGAGCTCCCGTTGAAACTGCCCCCCACGGAACTGAATTCCACCCGCGCGTCCGCTCGCTCCGGCAGCTTCAGCCGGACGTTGCCCGACACGGTGCTGACCTCCGTGTCCTCGAGCTTCCGGGGAGCCAGTACCACCTCCCCTTCAACGCTGCTCACCGACAAACGTCGCTCCGAGCCGTTCACTTCCACACGGCCGTTGACGGTGGAGTGCTTCTGCGGGCCCGTCACCCCCTTCACCACCACCCCCGCGTTCACCACCGACACTTCCAGCTCGGACGCCTTCGGCACCTTCACCACGAAGCGCACCGCTCCCGCCCTGCCCTTGCACGACTGCCACCGCTCCTCGCAGGGGCCGCAGCACGCCCTCGCCCGCACCTCGTCACCCTCCTGGGTGACCTCGACTTCCATCCGAGGACCAGAATCTCCGGGATTTTCCGGAACAGCCTCGATTACCACACTATTCCCGTCTACCGCATCTACGCGAACGGCGCCATTAACATTGGACAGGTGAACCTGGGGGGTTCCGTCCGTGTCGAACTTCCAGGTCTGGGTCGCCGGCGCGGCGGCGAGGATGGCCAGGAGGGGCAGCAACATGGCGGGTGCTCCGAGGTAGGGTAGGTCCACCCGACCCTACGGAGGAGCCGGCCCCCCATTGCCGGCGAACGACGCGAAGTATCCACGGCGGTCTGACATTCCCTGGCTAGGGACCGTGGACCACCCGTTGATACAGCGCGTCATGGAGGCGGATCAGCCGCTCCAGGGACAGCTCGCGGGCGACGAAGTCCCGGGCGGAGCGGCCCATGCGGCGGGCCTTCTCGGGGTCCGAGAGGAGCTGGCTGATGGCCTGGGCGAGCTGGGCGGGGCGCTCGGGCGGGACGACGAGCCCGCGCTCGCCATCGCGCACCAGGTCGGTGTTGCCGCCCACGCGCGTGACGACCATGGGCAGGCCCGCGGCCATGCCCTCCATGACGGCGTTGGACATGCCCTCCGCGCTGGAGCACAGCACGCCCACGGTGGCGCGAGACAAGATGGCGGCCACGTCCGTGCGGTGACGCAGGAAGTGGACGGTGTCGGAGACGCCCAGCTCCGCGGCCAGCTTCTCCAGGCCCTTCCTGCGGGGGCCATCGCCCACGAGGAAGGCCTGCAGCGGCGTGCCGCCGTGGTGGAGCATGGCCAGGGCGAGCAGCAGGTCCTCCTGGCGCTTCACCGGGTGGTTCATGTTGGCCACGTGCACGAGCACCGGCGCGTCACCGGTGTCCGGCAGCGGCGCCTTGAGGCCCTCGCGCATGCGCGCATCGAAGCGGGCCAGGTCCAGGCCATTGTGGATGACGGACACGCGGGAGGCGGACAGGCCCTCCTCCTCCACCAGCATGCGCCGGATGGCCTCCGCGTTGGCCACCACGTGGTCCGCCATGGCCGTCAGCCGCGAGTGCACCGCGCGCCGGGCGGTGCCCTGCCAGTGGGACAAGTCCAACCGGCCGACGATGACCTTCACGCCGGCGAGCTTCGCGGCGGGCACGGCGATGAGCGTGGAGTAGAAGTCGTGCACGTGGACCAGGTCCACGCGGTTGGACTTCAGCCACCGGGCCATGCGCATCACCTGGTACGCGGTGTTCGGCTGCGCGACGGAGCCCTTGAGCGGGAAGCTCTCCGCGGTGTGGCCCAGCTTCCACACCGCGCCCATCAGCGGGCCCGCGTCCTCGAGCACGGCGACCTGGAGCTGGTAGCTGGGGGGCAGGCCCCGGAGCAGCTCCAGCACCTGCACCTCCGTCCCGCCGATGTGGAACGAGCGGGTGAACTGCACCAGGCGCATGGGCCTGGCCCCCATCATCACCTCTTCACGCCGCATGTCCCGACC
>NZ_SRLW01000478.1:0-4963 GCF_006518215.1 Myxococcus sp. AB025B | reverse complement strand
GGCTTCACGCGCACCTTGGGCGGCGGGGGCGGCTCGGGCTTGGGCTCCTCCTTCACCTCGGGCGGCGGAGGCGGCGGCTTCGTCACCTCCACCATCACCAGCTCCACGGGCCGCTGCGGCGCGGTGCGCTCGGGAGGACGGGTGTGCAGCACCACCAACCCCAGCCCGTGCAACGCGAGCGAGCCCGCGACGAACCCCACGAACAACCCGTTGCCGCCCCGGCGGGGCAACACGAACTCACTGTCGAGCGCGCTCGTACTCATGGCCTTCACGTCAGCCCCGCGGCGCGGGCGCGGCGTCCTTCTCGATGTTGAGGGCGAACTTCGCGATGCCCTGGCCCTTCACCGTGTCGATGAGGCGCATCACCTGGCCGTACGCGATGGTCTGGTCGGCGCTGATGATGGCGCGCGTGTCCTTGTCCTTGGCCACCGCCTCCGCGACCTTGGCGGACAGCTCGGGCTCGGTGACGAGCGCGCCGTCGAAGTAGAGCTTGCCCTCCTTGTCGAGCACCACGTTGACCAGGCCCTGCACCGTCTCGCCACCGTTGGCCGCGCGGGGCAGGTCCACCTCCACCGTCTCGCGGACGATGAAGTTCGCCGTCACCATGAAGATGATGAGCAGCACCAGCACCACGTCCACCAGCGGCGTGACGTTGATGCCCGTGATTTCCTCTTCGTTCTCCTGCGCGCCTCCGGCCATGGCTAGCGGGCCTCCGCGCGCAGGCTGCCGACCAGGGCGTGGCCCAGGGCGTTGGCGCGACTGGTGAGCGTCTTGAGCTGACGGTTGAAGATGTTGAAGGCGACGACGGCGGGAATCGCGACGGCCAGGCCCACCGCCGTGGCGACGAGCGCCTCGGAGATGCCGCCCATCACCGTCTGCTGGATGGCCGCGCCCTTCACGTTGCTGGCGCCCAAGTCGTTGAAGGCCTTGATGATGCCGAGCACCGTGCCGAACAGGCCGATGAACGGCGCGTTGTTGCCCAGGGTGCCCAGGAAGGAGAGGAAGCGCTCATACTGGGGACGCTCGCGGGCCATGGTGGAGGCGATGACCTGCTCCACGGTGTCGGCGCCTTGCTCGCTGGAGGCCAGGCCCTCGCGGATGATGGCGGCCTCCATGCCGCGCTTGCCCTGGATGGCCACGCGCACCGCCTCGTGCTCGCCGCGCGCCAGCCGCACCGCCAGCGCCTCCGAGTCCGCCAGCCGGTACCGGGCGAAGTACACCGCGCGCTCCAGCATGATGCCGATGGACAGCACCGACAGGCACACCAGGATCCAGAGCACCCACTCGGCGGAGGTGAGCGTGAAGCCGAGCAGCTTGCTGCTGAGCCACCCGAGGTTCTCCGCGTGAGCCTGGGCGATGACCGCGATGGACGACATGGTGTTCCTTCCCCTCGTGAAATGCGTTGGCGCGACTGGAACACCGGGGGCGCCAGGAAGTGTCACCCGGTCGATTCACGGTGGAGTCGCCCCTCTGTGCGCGGGTGTAGGACCCGGGGCAGGCGACCTCGACGGGCCGTTCTTGCGGGGTGAGAATGCGGCCATGCAAGGCAAGTGCGTGGTCGTGACGGGTGCCTCCATGGGCATCGGCGAGGAGCTGTCGGTGGCGCTGGCTGCGCGGGGCGCGAACCTGGTGCTGGCGGCCAGGAGCGAGGACGCGCTCCAGCGGGTGAAGCAGCGGTGCGAGGCGGCGGGTGGCAAGGCCGTGGCGGTGGCCACGGACGTGGGGGACCCGGAGGCGTGCCGGCGGATGGTGGAGAAGGCGGTGGAGGCCTTTGGCGGCGTGGACGTGCTCGTCAACAACGCGGGCATCTCCATGGACGCGAGGTTCGAGGACATCACCGACCTGGGCATCTTCGAGCGGCTGATGCGCATCAACTACCTGGGCGCGGTGTACTGCACGCACGCGGCGCTGCCGCACCTGAAGGCCCGGCGTGGGTTGTTGGTGGCGATTTCGTCCCTGACGGGGAAGACGGGCGTGCCCACGCGCACGGGCTACGCGGCGAGCAAGCATGCGATGCACGGGTTCTTCGACTCGCTGCGCGTGGAGCTGATGGGCACGGGGGTGGATGTCACAGTGGTGTGTCCGGGCTTCGTGTCCACCAACGTGCGCGCCAACGCGCTGGGCAAGGACGGCAAGCCGCTCCAGGTGAGCGCCCATGACGAGAGCGAGGGCAACAACATGGATGTGGGCACCTGCGTGGCCATCATCCTGCGCGCCATGGACCGGCGCGAGCGCGAGGTGGTCATGACGCCCAAGGGCAAGGTGGGTCAGTACCTCAAGCTGTTCACCCCGGGCCTGTTGGACCGCATCGTGTTCAAGACCATCCAGGACCGGCGGCGGTAGGGCGCGCGGGCTCCGGTCCACCGTGGCGGCGGTGGACCGGGAGGCCGTCCGTGGCTAGCAGCCGCAGATGCGCTTGCGCGTGGTGGTACAGGCCCCGTTCGCGTCACAGCAGGTCGTGGTGAGGATCGCGAACCGGTCGAGCGCTCCCAGCTCGCACCGTCCCACGTTGCACGTGCCCCAGGTCTCCGTGCACGTCACCGCGGCCTGGGACACCTGGCCCTCGGCGAGGTCCTCGGGGAGCGTCTCCTCCTCCGGGACAGGGCCACCACAGCCAACGACAGACAGCGCCACCGCGCACATCAGCCATCGCAGGTTCTTCATCGTGTCTCCCGTGCCGTCCGCATCCGTGCGGACGTCAGACATTACGAACCCATACCCGGGGTATTGCAAGGCATGGCCTTCACTGACCATTCCGGCGTCATTGAAGACGTCTGCTCCTTGCGAAAGCGATTGGCCGGGCGATGGCTGGCGGAGGTACTCCGCAACGCGAATCCGGGCCAGGGGGCAATCCGTTCGTCTGGTCGGATTCGAACTGGCAGCCGCTGTCAGCGCCGTAGACGGAGCATCACCCCGCCGCGAGCTCGGCGCCACGGGTGGCTTCGAGGCGCATCGCGTCCTGCGCCTCGAGCTGCTTCTTGAGCCAGGTGCTCTCCTCGAAGGACTGGCTCTGCAGGGAGCGCTCGACGGCCTGCGTCTCCCGGTACTCCCGGGCCTCGGAGGTCATCGTCCACTGGGTCTGCAGGCCCATCTCGTCGACGACCTGTCGGATGTCACGGAGCGCGACCCGGAAGAACTCCTTGCGGGGATTGACCTTGTTGACCTGGGCCCGGACGAAGCGCTTGTGCAGCTCGCGCTCGAGGGAGGGGGCGTCCTCGCTGTGGATGAGGGCGTGCACGTCGAACTCGAAGGGCACGCTCGCATCCCCCAGCTCCCGGATGCGGTCCAGCGGCTCCAGCCGGCGGGTGAGCCCGACCTTGAAGACGTCCTCGCCGAAGGAGCCGATGTTGGAGATGACGTAGACATGGCCTGTCTTCGTCTGCTGGGCCATGGAGAGGGCCCGCTTGTTCTTCTCCTCCGCCTCCTGGAGCTTCAGGGCGAGCTCGGCGAGCTTCTCCTCGTATCTGGCCTTCTGCGCGTCCCCCGCCTTCTCGAACTCGCTCCGGGCCTTCTCCATCGCCTTGCGAAGGACGTCTTCTTCCTTCTCGGCCTCCCGCTGGGCGCGCTCGAATTCCCGCTGGGCCTTCTCCTCCTCGCGGATGCGCTCCTTGATGAGCCGCTGCTCCTCGCGCTCCTTCAGCTTCAGCTCGTTGACCACCACGGCCCACTTGAGCTCATCGAGGCGTACGTTCAGGTAGTCCAGCTGGATTCGTGCCTCCCGGAAGGCCTGGCCGTTGTGGTTCACGACGCTGAAGGCGTCGCGCACCTTCTGTGAGAGCGTGCCGTGGTTGTCGTGGCGGACGTCCGCGAGGATGGAGTCCACCTTGCCATTGAAGGCGTCGAGGACGAACTCGATGGCGGTGGCGCGGCGGTGGGCCTCCGCGTAGTTGCAGGTGGCCGCCTTGCCCGTGCGAATCATCGAGCGCATCTTCTCGCGGGCGGTCTTGAGCCTGGCACCGGCGTCGGTGAAGCCGAACTGCTCTGCCAGTTCGTCGAGCACGCCCTGGGTGGGTTCAAGGTAGCGGTCTCCGTATCCCTCGATGATGTTGCGCATCGCCGTGGCGGTCTGTTCCAGCTGCTTCGCTTTCTGGATGGCCGTGAAGGCCTCGCCGGCGATCTCCTGTGCGCGCTTGTTCGCGGACTCGATGAGCCGGCTGGCCTCGCGGCTCGCATCCGCGAGGGAGCTTTCGGCACGCTTGCGAATCTCCGCCGCGTCCACATCGGCACGGCTTCGCAGGGAAGCGGCTTCCGTTGAAGCGCTGGCCAGGACCTCGGCGGCACCCTTCTCGGCTTCGTCTCGCAGCGTCGCCACGTGGGCTTCCACGTCGATGATGGACTGATACTTCTCGAGCACGCGATTGCGCTCACGCAGGGCGGAGAGCTGCCGTTCACCCTCATCCTTCACCGAACGAAGTGTCGCCTCCGCATCCCTCTTCAGCCCGACGAGGACGGAGATCGCGATGAACTCCGCGAACGCCACCGCCAGGAGCAGCAGACACCACCCAGTCATACAGGGGCCCCCTTCCAGCAATGAGTCGCGCCAGCATCGAGCGGAGCCTCATCACCAGCCATACCACCCGAGGGGTAGAGACCTCGATGCGCGGAGACTTGCAGTCGCTGACCACGACAGTCGGAGTAGACCCACGCGGTCTTCGGGGGGCTGTCAGCCCGACACGATACTCATGGCAGGCCGCAGGACTCTCGCCGGGGAGACTTCATGGCCGCGCACCCAGTGGTTCCGCTGCTCCTGATGATGTGGGTCACAGGCTGCACGACGAACCGGATCGTCCGCCTCGACACCGGGTACGAGTCCTTCATCGTCACGCCGCACGAGGCCCCAGGCGCATCTTTGTCCGAGGCCGAAGTCGAGGATGACGAATACGAAGAGGTCCTCCCCGAACTGGCCCGCGACGTGCGCCCTTTCCGCCATCCCCTACGGGAGGCGCGGGAGCTCTTTGGTGTG
>NZ_SRLW01000477.1:0-4987 GCF_006518215.1 Myxococcus sp. AB025B | reverse complement strand
CGGTGTCGCGACGCTGCCTTCGGACGTGGTGTCCCGGCTGGACGAGACGCCGGGCGCCTACGTCACGGGCGCGACGGCGGGGCTGGGCAAGGGCGCGGTCCTCAACCGGACGGACTTCATCTGGGGCCTGGACTTCTCGCCCCGGCAGCGGCGCGTGGCGTACACGCGGCTGGGCTCGCGCTCGTACTTCCTGACGCTGTGGGCGCTGGAGACGCCGCCCCGGAAGCTGGGCGACCCGGCCATCAACCCGTACGAGTTCGACGTGGAGGGCGTGGCCTTCTCGCCGGACGGCAGCCTGGTCGCCACCGCGGGGCGTGACGGCGCGGTGCGCCTGTTCGACGCGGCCACGGGCGAGCCCAGGGGCGTGCGCGCCACCGAGGAGCCGCTGTCCGTCGTGGCCTTCCACCCCGAGGGCCAGTGGCTGGTGGCGGGCGGCGTGAAGGGCCTGCTCACGGTGCTGGCCGTGCCGGACCTGGCCTATGTGTCCGAGGAGCGCGGGCACGAGGGGCCGGTGAGCGGCGTGGCCTTCTCTCCGGACGGGACGCTGTACTCGGGCGGCTGGGACAAGCACGTGCGCGCGTGGAGCACCGAGGTCCAGTCGCTGTCTCCGCGGGAGGCGCGCGTGCGCTTCGAGCGGCGCGGGGGCTCGGCCATCGTGGTGGGCGCGCTCAACGGCAAGACGCCGGTGGGCTTCACGCTGGATGCGCGCGTGCCCCAGGTGGTCATCACCCGCGAGGCCGCGACGCAGGCGGGCATCGACCTGTCGCAGCTGAAGGACACGGTGGACGTGCCGGGCGCGCTGGGCACGACGCAGGCGCGGGTGGCGCGGGGACAGTCGCTGCGCTTCAAGTCGCTGGAGGTGCGCGACGTGGACGTGGCGGTGTGCGACGCGTGTGTGCCGCAGGGCTTCCAGGGCGTGCTGGGCGCGCCGTTCTCCGACCAGGTGGACGTGGCCTTCGACGAGCAGACGCTGGAGGCGCGCCTCGCGCTGAAGGGCGGTGCCGAGGCGGGCGCGGCGGTGGTGGACACGCTGGTGCTCGCGCGGCGCTCGGACTTCACGTTCCCCGCGTACGTCAGCGACGTCACGGTGGACGCGCGGGGCGCCCGGCTGGGCGTGGGGTTGTCGGAGCAGAAGCCGGAGAGGGACCGCGCCGTGTACGAGCGCGAGCGCAAGGGCGTCGAGGAGCCTCGGGGCGACTTCAACGCGGGCGCGGTGGTGGACGCGGCGACGGGGAAGGTGCTGCACAAGTGGCCGGTGCACCGGGGCGTGGTGTCCACGGCGGCGATTTCTCCGGATGGGCGCTCGCTCGTGTCCGGGGGCTGGGACAAGCAGGTGCACCTCTTCACCGAGGGGCACGAGGCCGCGCGGGGCTCGTACGGCTTCGACTGGTCCGTGCGCCGGGTGCGCTTCAGCCCGGATGGGCGCAGGGTGGGCGTGGCCGCGTGGACGCCGCAGGTGGCCAGCAGCTCCGGGGAGAGCGACCCGTCCGCGGTGCTGCTCGACGTGGGCTACGTCGACGGCGCCACCGTGGTTCCTCCCGGGGCGCCCGTCGCTCAATAGTTGAAGAAGATGTGCTCGCGGGGCACGCCGCGCTCACGCAGCGCCTCGATGACGCCCTGGGACATGCCGGGCTGTCCGCAGACAAAGGCGCGGGCATCCGCGACGGCCTCTTCGCCCAGGTGCGTCTGCACGTAGCCGGTGAGCCCCTGCCAGCCGCTGGCGCCGGGCTGGCTGACGGTGCGCACCACCTGCACGCCGCCTTCCTCCCACGTGTGCAGCTCGCCCTGGTACGCGAAGGCCCCGGGCGTGCGCGCGCCGAAGTAGAGCTTCACGCGGCCGAAGAGCGAGCGGTCCCTGCGCACCGTGGCGATGACGGGCCGGATGGCGGAGATGCCGGAGCCGGTGGCGAACAGCAGCACGTCGTGCCCGCGGGCCCGCTCCACGGGGAAGCCCTTGCCCTCGGGCGCGGACACCTGCACCGGCGCGCCGAGCGGCAGACGGATGAGCGCGTCGGGCAGCGGGCTGCCGTCCTTGAGCAGGAATTCCCAGCGAAGCCCCTGGGCCTCGGGCGGGGAGGCGATGGCGAACATCCCCGGCTGCAGCCCGGGCAGGCACATCCGGACGTACTGTCCTGGGTGCGCGTGGGTTCCCACCAGGGGTGTGCCCTGGATGTCGAGCACGAGGTCGGTGAGCCCATCGGCTGCGGGGGTGCGGGCGGTGACGGTGGCCGGATGCCAGTCGGGCATGGTGAGTGCGGTTCTAACCCGTGTGTCGGGCGCGTGCTGCCCCTGGTAGCCTGGGGCGGTGAAGAGTCTCTTGTGGATAATCCTGTTCATGCTCGGCCTGGCCGGCGTGCTCATTCCGCTGACCTATCTCTATACGGCCAGCAAGCTGCCCCAGCTCGAGAGCGAGTTCGACGTCGAGAAGCTGCTCAAGCACAGCATCGAGGGCGAGCGGATGAGCCTGCGCGCGGGCCAGTTCGAGCGCAACCCGCGCCCCATCACCTTCAACCGGCCGGACTTCTCCCGGCTGCCCAAGGACCTGGTGGCGCTCTACATCCGCCACATGGACTGCCCGCGCTACTTCCAGACGCCGCGCGAGGACGGCGCGGCCTGGGCCTGGCGCCTGTTCGTGGGCGCCACGATGGGCTCGTCCCCGCCGGGTGAGGGCGCCTGTGAGCGGCTGCTGGCCATGCGCATCGCCCAGGCCCTGGGCATCTCCGGCAAGCTGGAGCTGACGGTCGCCGCGCACCGGCTGCACACCTTCATGCAGAAGGACCAGCTCATCGCGTACGACCTGGCCATCCTCTACTTCGAGCGCGGCATCGTCGGCGTGGAGGACGCGGCCTTCCGGCTCTTCAAGAAGGAGCTCAACGAGCTGCAGCTGGCGGAGTTCGCCGAGCTCCAGCTCGCGCTGCCGCCGTTCTACCGCTACTGGGACATCCGCCAGTGCAAGAACCCCACGGTGCTGCGGCAGGACCGCGACACGCTGCTGGGGGACCTGGCCGGGTGGAAGCTGGTGAGCGAGGACCGCGCGCGCAACGCGACGTCCCAGAAGCTGGGCTGCATGGAGTGAGCGGGACGCTCGGGCGCGCGTCGGTGCGCCCGGGCCTCACTTCTTGATGAAGACCCGCTCCAGGTAGTCGAGCCCCACCTGGACTTCGCGCAGGGCCTCGGCGTCCCCGGCGTCCTTCGCGGCGGTGCGGAGTGTGGCCAGCGAGTTGCCCATGGCGTCCGGGCTCGTGACCCGGTCCTGGGAGACGAGCTCGGGGAGCGCCTCCTCCAGCGAGGCGATGCGCTTGAGCACCTTGGCGCGCGACTGTGGATCCAAGGGGGTGGCGGTGGGCTTGCTCGTGCTCGAGGGGCGTGCGGCGCGGGCCAGCGTCGCCGGCGTCTCGGTGGCGGGCTCGGCCTCTCGCGAGGACTTCGCGGCGGCGTGCGATTTCCTCGCGGCGGTGGCCGAGCCCACGGCCCCCGCTTCGGACGGGGCCACGACGGGCGCGCTCGCGGCGGCCAACGGCGCACCGGACGGACCGGTCGCGCCCGCGACGGTGGGAGCCTGCTGTGCGGTGGTGCCAGCGGGATTCTGGCCATCCCCGACGGCCGAGGTGCCGACGGCGCCGCCCACCCCAGGGACCTGCTGCCCGGCGCGGGTTTCATCCCGGGGAAGCGCGGCGAGCCGCGCGGTGCCGGCTTCGTTCCGAGTCGCCCCGGCGAGTTGGCCGGACCCGGCTTCGTTCCCCGCCGCCTCGGCGTAGGCTTCGTCCCGAGCCTCTGCTGCGAGACGCCCGGCAGGAGCTTCGTTCCCCGTCGCCACGGCGAGCCGCCCGGCGGCGGCTTCGTCCCGCGCCTCCGCGGCGAGCCGCTCGGCGCGAGCATCCACCTCGCGCTGCGGCGTGAGCGGCACGGCGCGGGCCGGCTCGCGCAGGATGAGCGCCGCGGCGCCGGCGAGCAGCAGCGCGGCCGTCCCCACCGCCACGGCCACGGGCAGGTGCTTGCGCGCGGGCGCATCCAGCACGGCCGTCGGCCGCGGGCCCCGCTCCGCGCCCAGCTCCGTCGGCGCGGGCACGGGCGCGGTGGGCCTGCGCGAGGCGGCGTCGGCCGGGACGGACGGCTTCGGCTGGGTGGGGGCGAGCGCGCTCGCGTTGGAGTGCGTGGTGGAGCGCAGGGAGCGGCGCAGCTTGTGGAGCTGCTGCCGGAGCGCGTCCGCCGAGTTGGGGCGCGCCTCCGGGTCCTTGGTCAGCATCTGCAGGATGAACGCATCCAGCGCGGGCGGCAGGTCGGGCACGAACTCCGACGGCCGGGGCGGACGCGCCTCCACGTGCTTCATCAGCAGGTCCACCGGCGAGCTGCCGATGAAGGGCAGCCGCCCCGTCACCATCTCGAAGGTGACGACGCCCAGCGCGTAGAGGTCGGTCATCGGGCCCACCTCCTGGCCTCGCGCCTGCTCCGGAGCCATGTACTCCGGCGTGCCCACCACCATGTCCGTGCGCGTCTGCGCGGTGCGGCCGGTGGGGCCCTGGCCCCGCTTGGCGAGACCGAAGTCCAGCACCTTCACGTACCGCGAGCCGTCCGGCTGGTGGACCATGAAGATGTTGCTCGGCTTCAGGTCGCGGTGCACCACGCCCGCCCCGTGCGCCGCGGCCAGCGCCGCCAGCACCTCGTCCAGGATGGGCAGCGCCTCCTGCACGGGCAGCCGCGTCCGCTCCGACAGCACCGCGTCCAGCGGCTGGCCCTCCAGGTACTCCATGACGATGTACTGCCGGCCGTCGGGCACCTGGCCGAAGCCGAAGATGTCGATGATGCCGCGGTGGCGGATGGCGTTCACCGCGCGCGCCTCGGCGAGCAGCCGCTCCACCTGCTCGGTGGAGTGCGCCAGCTCCGGCCGCAGCACCTTCACCGCCACGCGCTTGCCGATGAGCGGCTGGATGCCCTCGTACACCAGCCCCATCCCGCCCACGCCCACCCGGGCGCGCAGCTCGTACTC
>NZ_SRLW01000476.1:0-5022 GCF_006518215.1 Myxococcus sp. AB025B | reverse complement strand
GGCGCAGCTTGCATGGTCCGCAGGCTTCCGGGTCGAAGTGCACGACGGCGCCGGGCTCGAAGGGCTCCACCTCGCCAGCAGGACACGTAATGGTGCCGTCGCGGATGTTCACTTTGAAGTCGCGCTTCCCAAGGAAGCCGGTCCTCGGGAGGCTGGGATTGTTCCCGGCGGGGAACACACCGTTGACGGTGGGGAGTGCTGGTCAGCCGACGTCCGCGCCGCTATCCACACCGCTCACGATGACGCCGCTCCGAAGTCTTCCTCGACAGGTCGTCCCCCGCGCCGCGCGCGAGCGACCGTGCGAGGCCCGGAGCCCCGATGGACGCGCACGCCCCATGGGGGCGCGCCTCACGCTCGAGTTGGCATGAACCCGCTCACCAAGAAGTCACCCCCTTCGGGCACGTTGTCGATGGAGCTGCTGCTGGGGACGCTCACCGCGTTCGCGCCGCTGTCCATCGACATGTACCTGCCGGCGCTGCCGCGCATCGCGGAGGACCTGCACTCGTCGGCCTCGGTCATCCAGCTCACGCTCGCCTCGTGCTTCGCGGGGCTGGCGCTGGGGCAGCTCTTCACGGGGCCGTTGATTGACCGCTTCGGACGCACGCGGCCCTTGTACGTGGGGCTGGCGGTGTACGTGCTGGGCTCGCTGGGCTGCGCGCTCGCGCCCTCGGCGACGGCGTTGGTGGCGATGCGCTTCTTCCAGGCGCTGGGTGGGGCGGTGGCGCTGGTGGCGCCACGCGCGGTGGTGCGTGACCTGTGGTCCGGCGCGGACGCGGCGCGGACGATGTCGCGGTTGATGTTGGTGGTGGGCGTGGCGCCAGTGCTCGCGCCGCTGTTGGGAGGGTGGGTGCTCCAGTACACGAGCTGGCGCGCCATCTTCGTGTTGCTGGCGGGCATCGGCGGGGTGGCGCTGGTGGCCACGGTGCGGGTGTTGCCGGAGACGGCGCCCGCGCACTCGGGACCGCGCAGCGTGCGCTCGCAACTGGGGGCGCTCTTGAAGGACGCGGACTTCGTCGGCCCGGCGCTCGCGGGCGGCTTCGCGTACGCGGGGATGTTCGCGTACATCGCGGGGTCGCCCTTCGTGTTCATCACGCTGCATGGTGTTCCGGAGCAGGACTTTGGTTGGTTCTTCGGCGCCAACGCGGTGGGGCTGGTGGCCATGGCGCAGCTCAATCGCAAGCTGCTCGGCGTCATCCCGTTGCACCGGATGCTGCGTCTGGCATTGACGTGGTGCTGGCTCACGGCGCTGGGCGTCTTCGCCGTGACGTGGAGTGGGGCAGGGGGCCTGTGGGGACTGGCGGCGGCGCTGTTCCTGTTCGTCCCGACGATTGGGCTGGTGGGGCCCAACTCGGTGGCCATCGCGCTGGAGCGACATGCCGCGCACGCGGGGCTCGCGTCCGCGCTCCTGGGTGCGCTCCAGTTCGCCGCGGCGGCCACGGCGTCGTGGGCGGTGAGCGCGCTCGATGACGGCACCGCGCGTCCCATGGGCGGGGTGCTGGCGGCGGCGGCGACGCTCGCGTGGCTGTGCGCGTTCCTGCGGCACCGCTCGGGGGCGGCGAAGCCCGAGCCCACCATGGCGGCGTGAGCCCGTAGCCCGCACAGGACACGGGCCCGTCGCAAGAAAGCCTCACCTGAAAAGGCTAACGTCGCGTGTGGACCGCCGGGTTCCCGCACCGACGTGGGTCCGCTCCTCCATCCGCCTCGCGGGAAGAGGTGCCAGTTCATGGACAAGAAGGACAGGCTCGACCGCTCGTGTCTGCCGGAGGGCGTCTCATTCGACCGCAAGGAGGGGCTCTATGCGGTGCTCGGTGCGGAGGACCGGGTGGTGCATCTGGGAATCTACGAGGACGGGCAACGCAAGCCCGGGACCTGGGCCCTGGATGTGGCGCCGGATGGGAGCTGGGCCCGCGTGGAGAGGAACATGGTCCACGAATGGGACCGCTCCGCTCCGGGCCTTCCCTATGACGAGGAGAAGTCACTGGCGGCCTGGGGTGTTCCGTGGCTCCGCGCCATCGCCAGCGAAATGCAGGGGCCGCGTCCCGGCATCAACCTCCAATGCTCGTTCTGCGAGAAGTACTTCCGCGAGGTGAGGCATCTCATCGCGGGCATCAACGTGAAGATCTGCGACGAGTGCGTGGGCCTGTGCAACGACATCATCCAGAAGGAGCGGCAAGACGCCTCGAAATAGGACGGTGCCGAGGTCCGACCCCACGCCGCTCCTGATTCACGCCACGCGGACATGAAAAACCCCGAGGCGCCGTGCTGGCACCTCGGGGCGGGTGACTCGGCGGAGCGAGTCGTCAGGTCATCACTGCGCGACCGGGACCTTGGCCTTCTTCTCCGCGCCGACGAAATCACCGGACTTCACCTGGGTGACCTTCGCCCAGTCCACGTGTCGCGCCATGGCCTGGCGCACGTCCTCCGGCTTGAGCTTCGCGAGCTTCTGCTCCACCTCCGCGTCGAAGGCGAGCGTGCGGCCCAGGTACAGGTAGCTGGCGAGCCTGCGTGCCAGGCCCCCGTCCTGCGCGCGTCCCGCCTGACGGTACTCGAGCAGACCCGCGCGGGCCTTCTCGAGTTCCTCGGCGGAGTAGCCCTTCTGCAGCGCGCTCGTCACCTCTTCACGCATGGCCAGCTCCAGCCGCCCCGCGTTCTCCGGCGCGTAGATGGCGTACGTGATGAACGTGCCCACCGCGTCGATGTCACCGGGGTTCAGGCTGCTGGCGACGCCGTAGGACAGGCCATCCTTCTGACGGATGCGCGTGGCCAGCCGCGAGTTGAGGAACCCACCGCCCAGCACGAAGTTGCCGAGCATCAGCGCGGGCCAGTCCTCGTCCTGGTCACGCAGCTGGAGCGTCTGTCCCGCGTAGTAGTACGCGTTCGCCTTGTCCGGCGTCTCCAGGACCAGGGCCTTGGCGCCCACGTCGTTGAACACCTCCGGCACGCGCTCGTACTTCGCCGGGCTCTTCCAGCCGCCGAAGAGCTTGCTCGCGACGCCCGTCAGCTCCTTCGGCTCGAAGTCACCCACCACGGCCAGCTCCGCGTTGGAGCCGCCGTAGAACTGCTTGTGGAAGGCGCGCGCCTGCTCGAGCGTGGTGTTCTTCGCGCCCGCGATGCGCTCGTCGAGCGTGGGCACGTAGTACGGGTGGCCCTTCGGGTAGTGGCCCGACAGCGTGCGCCAGAAGGCGATGCTGCCCTGCGTCTCCGGCTCGCTGCGCTGGGCCTCCAGGCCCGCCAGGCGCTCCTGCTTGAGCAGCGCGAACTCCTTCGCGTCGAACGCGGGCTGGCGCAGCACCTCCGCCACCAGCTCCAGCACCTTGGGGAGGCTGGCGCGCGGGCACTCGATGTTCGCCGTGGCTCCGGACAGCCCACCGTCCACGCTCACGCGGGCCTTGAGCTTGTCGAGCTCGTCCTGCAGCTGCGAGCGCGTGCGCTTCTGGGTGCCGCGCATCAGCATGCGGCCCGTGTACGCCGCCGCGTCCGCCTTGCCGCGCAACGTGGCCTCGGTGCCCCAGTGGAAGGACAGCGACGCGTTCACCATCTCGCCGCGCGTCTTCTTGGAGAGCAGCGCGTACTTCATGCCGCCGGGCAATTCACCGCGCTGCACGCGCGCCTCCACGTTGGCGGGGGAGGGGTCGAACGCCTCGCCCTGCGTCACGGCGGCGCGGCCCTTGTAGCCCTCCAGCACCTTCGCCAGGTCCACCGGCGCCGGCATCTCCGAGCGGTCCGGCTTCGCCGTCGGCACGAACGAGCCCATCGTCCGGTTGGAGGACTTGAGGTACGTGGTGGCGACGCGGGTGACGTCCTCGGGCTTCACCGCCTCGATGCGGTCGCGGTGCAGGAACATCAGGCGCCAGTCGCCGGTGGCGGCCCACTCGGACAGACCGATGGCGGCGCGCTCGGAGTTGTTGAGCGTCAGCTCCATGATTTTCAGGAGCGTCGTCTTGGCGCGGGTGACCTCCTCCTCGGTGAAGGGCTTGCGAGCGGCCTCCTCCACGTTCTTGATGAGCGCCTCGCGCGCGGGGCCCAGCGGCTGGCCTTCGCGCAGCTCCGCGCTGAAGCCGATGACGCCCGGGTCGCGGAACTGGAGGTTGTACGCGGACACCTTCGCGACCTTCTTGCCCTCCACCAGCGACTTGTAGAGCCGGCCCGAGGGGTTGTGCCCCATGGCGAGCGTCAGCACGTCGATGGCGGCGAAGTCCGGGTGGGCGCCCTCGGGCACGTGGTACACGCTGGCGAGCATGGGGTTGTCGCCCACGCGGCGCAGCGTCACCTCGCGCTCACCGTCCTGGGTGGGCTCGGCGGTGTACGTGGCGGGCACGGGCTCGGCGGGCTTCTTCAGCTTGCCGAAGGTGTCCTGGATGTAGCCCAGCGCCTTGGCCTCGTCGAAGCGGCCGGCGACGACGAGCAGCGCGTTATCCGGGCGGTAGTACTTCCGGTAGAAGGCCTGGAGCCGGTCGATGGGGACGTTCTCCAAATCCGAGCGCGCGCCGATGGTCGACTTGCCGTAGCTGTGCCAGATGTACGCGGCGCTGAGCACGCGCTCCTGGAGGATGCTGCCCGGGTCGTTCTCGCCGGACTCGAACTCGTTGCGGACGACCGTCATCTCGCTGTCGAGGTCCTTCTTCGCGATGAAGCTGTTGACCATGCGGTCGGCTTCGAACGAGAGCGCCCACTGGAGGTTCTCGTCGGTGGCGGGCAGGGTCTCGAAGTAGTTGGTGCGGTCCAGCCACGTGGTGCCGTTGGGCCGGGCGCCGCGCTCGGTGAGCGCCTGGGGCACGTTCTTCGTGGTGGGCGTGCCCTTGAACAGCAGGTGCTCGAGCAGGTGCGCCATGCCCGTCTCGCCGTAGCCCTCGTGCTTGCTGCCCACGAAGTACGTCACGTTCACGGTGACATTGGGCTTGGTCGGGTCGGGGAAGAGCAGCACGCGCAGGCCATTGGGCAGGCGGTACTCGGTGATGCCCTCCACGCTCGTCACGGGGGAGAGCGAGCCGGCCTTGGGGGCGGGGGTGGTGGCCTTCGCGG
>NZ_SRLW01000475.1:0-5045 GCF_006518215.1 Myxococcus sp. AB025B | reverse complement strand
CCCCAGGATGACGGCGTCCCCAACTGCCGCAGCACCGCCCCCTCCAGCTCCGGCGCGTCGAACGAGAAACTCAGCGCGGGCAGCGGCGCGCGCGGCTGGTCATAGTCCGCCGAGGTCAGCTTCCCCAACCTCACCCCCGGCACCTCGGGGACGACGCCCAGCGCCTCCGACTTCCCCCGCTGCTTCGTCGAAGGCGAAGCCGGACGCCGCGCGCCCGCCTTCCCGCTCCCGCGCGTGGCCCGCAGGGCCCCCAGCACCTGCTCCTTCGTCCTGCCGCGAAGCTCGAACAGGAGGAACGGGTCGCGGTCCAGCGCCTCGCCGAGCACATAGTGCGTGGCGGCCACGTGCTTGCACGGGTCTCCCCAGTCCGGGCAGGAGCAGCTCGTCACCAGGTCCTCGCGCCGCTGCGGGAACAGGCTCACGCCCGCCGCGCGGAACACCACGTCGATGTCCTGGGGCATCGACCCCGCCAGCAGCTCCGCGCTGTACTGCGCCTTGCCGCCCATCCCGGCGATGGCCTTCGTCCACACGTCCTCGTCGAGCTGTCCCAGCTTCAGCGAGATGACATAGGGCCGGGGCCGCGAGCCCGTCACCTTCGCGGTGACCTCGCCCCCGCGGATGACCAGGTCATGCGTCCGCCCGGCCCGCGCGTACGTGCGCCCTCGGGCCAGTCGCTTCGAGTCCCCCGCCAGCACGCGCTCGAGCGCCTCCAACCAGCGCTGGCCCCACCACGTGACGCCGGCCTTCTTCATCTTGATGCCGTGCTCGGGAGGCGGCCGCTTCGGCGCGGACGTCCAACCCCAGTCATTCCAGCGGCTCATGACGCCACCCCCTTCCGGCGCGGCGCGCGTCGTCGGAGTGCGCTCGGCCCGGGCGCCTCGTGCTCCTCCGCCTCGTCCGCGACGGCGCCCGAGGACAGCGAGAACAGCTCGCGCAGCGCCGCCGTGTCCAGCTCGGTCACCCAGTGCTCGCCCGTGTCCACGACACGCTCGGCGAGCCTGCGCTTCTGCTCGAGCAGCGTGTCTATCTTCTCCTCGACGGTGCCCGCGCACACCAGCTTGTGGACCTGCACCGCGCGCGTCTGGCCGATGCGGTACGCGCGGTCCGTGGCCTGGTCCTCGACGGCGGGGTTCCACCAGCGGTCGTAATGGAAGACATGGCTCGCCGCCGTCAGGTTGAGGCCCGTGCCGCCGGCCTTGACGGACAGCACGAAGACGCGCGGGCCGTGGGGCTCTTCCTGGAAGCGGCGCACCAGCGCATCGCGCGCCTTGCGCGACGTGCCGCCGTGCAGGAACAGCACCTCCTGCCCCAGCTGCTCCGACAGGTGCGCCACCAGCCGGTCCCCCATCTCCCGGAACTGGGTGAAGACGAGCGCCTTGTCCCCTGCGGACAGGGCCTCCTCGAGCATCTCCGTCACGCGCGCCAGCTTCCCCGAGCGCCCCGGCAAGGGCCCCAACTCCCCGAGGTATTGCGCGGGGTGGTTGGCTATCTGCTTGGTGAACAGCAGCAGCGCGAGCACGCGGCCCCGGCGCTCGATGCCGTCGGCGTCCTCGATGCGGCGCAGCTCCTCGTCCACCACGGCCTTGTAGAGCGAGGCCTGCTCACGCGTGAGCGTGCAGACGACCTTCATCTCGTTCTTCGCCGGCAGGTCCGCGATGATGTTCGGGTCGCTCTTGAGGCGGCGCAGGACGAACGGGCCGGTGATGCGGCGCAGGCGCTGCGCGGCGTCCTGGCTGCCATAGCGCTCGATGGGCAGCGCCAGCTCGCGCCGGAAGGTCTCCAGCGGCCCGAGCAGGCCAGGGTTGGCGAACTCGAGGATGGACCACAGCTCCGCGAGGCGGTTCTCCACCGGAGTCCCCGTGAGGGCGAAGCGCTCGCTGGCGGAGAGCGCCCGGGCCGCGCGCGCCGTGGCCGAGGCGGCGTTCTTGATGTTCTGCGCCTCGTCGAGCACCACCGTGGCCCAGTCCATGCGCGCGAGCAGCTCGGCGTCGCGGCGCAGCAGGCCGTAGGAGGTGAGCACGAGCGAGCCCGGACCGCGCGGGAGGTCCTTCACCGCGCGAGCGCGCTCGGCGCCGTAGTGGGGCGTCAGGCGCAGCGAGGGAGCGAAGCGGGCGACCTCGCGCTCCCAGTTGCCCACCACGGAGGTGGGCGCCACCAGCAGCGTGGGGCGCACCTCGCGCGGAGCACGCTCGAGCCTCCGGAGCAGGAAGGCCAGCACCTGCACCGTCTTGCCCAGGCCCATGTCGTCGGCCAGGCACGCGCCGAGGCCGAGCGACGCCAGGGTGTCCAGCCAGTGCAGTCCCCGCGATTGATACGGCCGCAGCGTGGCGCGCAGGGCCTCGGGGGCGGGCTGCGCGGTGGTGCCGCCCGAGCGCAGCCGGCCCAGGCGCTCCTCGAGCGCGCCGGTGGCGAGGACGGTGACGGGGAGCTGTCCGTGTCGCGTCTCTCCGAGCAGGGCCACGCGCACGGCCTCGCTCGCGGACAGGTGGCCGGGGCCCTCGGCGAGGTGGCGCTGGATGGCGTCGAGCTCGTGGGGATCCACCGCGACCCACGCGCCGCGGAAGCGCACGAGCGGGGCCTTGCGCTGGGCGAGCAGCGCGAGCTCGCGTGCGGAGAGCGGCGTGTCGCCCAGCACGGCGTCCCAGTCCACGCGAAGGAGCGAGTCGAGCCCCAGGCCCGAGGTGCCCTCGACGACGCCGGCGGTCTGGACGCTCGCGCCTACGCGCATGCGCAGACGCAGACGGCGTCGGCCCGAAGAGGTGAGCTCACCGGGGACGATGACACCGAAGCCCGCGTCGGCGAGCAACCGAGCGCCCTCGGAGAGGAACGTCCACGCGGTGTCGGGTTCGAGCAGGAGGGCCTGGGGGCGGGGGCTTTCGAGCACGAGGCCGATGGGGGAGAAGAGCCGGGCGGCGCGGCCGAGCGCCTCGAGCAGCGACTCCTGCGGGTCACGGAAGGCGCGGCCGAGCTTCTCCAGGTGGCGTCCGCGGGTCTCCCAGACGTCGGCGGCGGACACGAGCAGGCTCGGGTCATCCGGGGCCTGGAGGTGGAAGCTCAGCACGAAGGGCTCGCGGTCCGCCGTCGGAGGCTCGAGCCGGAAGCAGGCGCGCAGCCGGTCCCTCGCGCCGAGCGCGGGCTCGCTCCAGCGCGTCAGCTCGTCGACGACGGAGCGCTCGGCGAAGCCCTCGGGGGCGAAGTCGCGGCGAGGCCCGGAGAGCGCCGCGCGCCAGCGCTCGTCCCATGAGGCCGGGCGACGCGAGGTGGCGCGAGGAGGCAGCGAGGGCCCACCGCCGCGCGCGGCGCGAACGAAGGCATCCACGGTGGCGTCGAGGAAGGCGCGCAGCAGGGCCTCGGGGGCCCAGACGGAGGGAGTGGGACCGGCGTCCACGGGGACGGCGTGGGCGGCGGCGGGCATGCTCCGGGCAAGGGCGACGACGCGGCCGGAGTCCTCTGCGGCGGAGAGGGCCGCGGCCCAGCGCGCCTCGATGCGCTCATTCCTGCGCAGGAGAGTGGGCGCTACGCGCTCCCGCGCGATGAACTCCAGCGCGAGCTTGCTGGCGAGCGTCCAGAGCGCGAGGGAGCCGGGGAACGTGTCGACCTCGGAGGCGGGCACCACGGCGAGTCGCTCGACGGTGGCGGCGAGCGGCAACGCGCGCCCCTCGCACGCGTGAGGCCCGTCGGGCGTGACGAGGAGGGTGGAGGAGGCGTCGCCCGAGCCGCGCAGGTCGGAGAGCACGCGAGGGAGCGGCTCGGTTCCCCAAAGGAACAGCGACTCGACGTCGGGCAGGAAGACGAGGGGCATCGGACTGGAATGTAAGCCCGATGCCTTGAGGCACCAGGACAAAGAAACGGGAGCGGGGGCGCGGGTCATCGGCTCGCCTTCCCGCCTCCAGCCAAGGGGTGGTGACTGGAGATATCAGGGACTGAACAGGAGACCTCGGCCGGCGTGCGCCCGGGTGGGGGCCGCCGGGCCAGTGGATGATTTCGAGGCAGCTCAACACGTACAAGAACGGAGGCACGCCGGGAGGCCGCCCCGAGCTGATGCTCCCCACGGACATCCCGGGTGGAGCGCTCCAGTCCATCCCCGTGACGCTGCCCTGAGGCTGTGACCTCCCGGCCTCACACCTCGTCGAATCGTCCGCCCTGGATGCCGTTCGCCTCCAAGGCATCCTTCACCTCTTCGTCGACGATGAGCGGCACCCGCCAACCCCACAATCGAAACACCTTCTCGGCGCCGACCTTCGACTTGTCGATTCGCAACCCGATGACGGAACCATACTCTCCAATCCGGTCCTCATGGTCCTCCGCGGTGCGGAGCTGGACCTCTTCGGAGGCTTCGTCTCGAAGAACCGTCGCTCCACGACTCACTCCTCGGCGCCCTTCACGACGAGCTTCCGCAGCTTGGACCCTTCCCTTACGAGATCCCGCGCGATTCGAGCAAGCTCCCTCTCGAGCGCGACCCGACAGGCCGCGACGGAGCCGCATCGGCATGAATCACGACGTCGCCACGTGCTCAACGCCTTCCGGCATCACGGCGAGCGACGGTAGAAGCTGAAGCGCATCCCCTCCAAAATCACTCCCTAGTGCTCAACGCCTTCCGGCATCACGGCGAGCGGCGGCCAGCAGACGGCCCTCGAGCAGGCGTACTACGAGGGCTAGTGCTCAACGCCTTCCGGCATCACGGCAAGCGGCGCCGACTACGCCGCCTACGCTGCCGCTGACGCGTGCTCAACGCCTTCCGACATCACGGCGAGCGGCAGCCCATTCTGTACGGCCCCTCACCCCGTCTGCACCGTGAGCACGGGCACATACCGTCCATCCAGCGCGAGCTCATGCACCACCACGGGCCCGACGGCGTTGAGCCGCTGTCCCAGGAACAAGGCACACGTCGAGGGCGCGAAGAGCAACAGGTGTGTCATCCTCACCCGGTACCGGCTCCGCGCGCGACGAATGAACTCCCGAGCCTGCACGGCGAACGCCACCGCGTCCCCCGCCGAGCGCACCGCGCCGTCCCCCGTCCCCTCCTCCGGCTCCAGCACCAACAC